>CAMNHX010000011.1 GCA_946539945.1 uncultured Desulfobulbus sp.
CTTACGCTTCCAGTGCCTTGGCCCAGGCCTTAAGCATCTTCCAGCGCCGATCCACGTCTTCCTGGGAGAGCTTCATCAGCTCTTCCGCGTGTTCGGGATTGCTCATCTTGAGCCGACGATAGCGGTTCTCGTTCATCGCGTAGTCGGCAAAGCTGATGCTCGGATCCTTGGAGTCAATGATCATAGGATTCTTGCCTTCCTTCTCCAGATCCGGGTTGTAACGGAACAAGGCCCAGTGACCGCATTCCACAGCCTTCTTCTGCTGCTCCAGACCCTTGGTCATGTCAATGCCGTGGTTGATGCAGTGCGCGTAGCAGATGATGAGAGAAGGCCCGTTGTAAGCCTCGGCCTCCTGAATCGCCTTGACTGCCTGCTGCGGATTCGCGCCAATGGAGATACGCGCCACATAGACGTTGCCAAAGGTAGAAAAGATCATGCCCATGTCCTTCTTGGGCATGGTCTTGCCGCCAGCCGCAAACTGGGCCACAGCCGCCCGCGGGGTGGACTTGGACATCTGGCCGCCGGTGTTGGAATAGACCTCGGTGTCAAGAAGCAGGATGTTCACGTTCTTGCCAGAGGCCAGCACGTGATCCACACCGCCGTAACCAATGTCATAGCCCCAACCGTCGCCGCCGATGATCCAGACAGACTTCTTCACCAGATAGTCAGCCACATGATAGAGCCGTTTGGCGATGATGTCGTCGCTCTTCTCCAGAGCAGCCTTCAGCTCGTCAATGCGTCCGCGCTGGGTTTCAATCTCTTCCTGCGTATCCTGCTTGGCATCTAGAATGCTGTCAGCCAGGGTCTTGGTGACGATGTTTCCAGCCACAGCCTTTTCCAGCAGTTCAACTGCCTGCATACCCAGTTTGTCCACAGCGTTGCGCATACCCAGACCATGTTCCGCGTTGTCCTCAAAGAGCGAGTTGGACCAGGCCGGACCGCGTCCGTCCGCACGCTTCGCATAGGGGGTGGTGGGCAGGTTGCCGGAGTAGATGGAAGAGCAGCCCGTGGCATTGGAGGCCAGCATCCGGTCACCGAAGAGCTGGGTCACCAGCTTGATGTAAGGCGTTTCGCCACAGCCCGCGCAGGCGCCGGAGAACTCAAACAGAGGCCGCTTGAACTGGCTGCCCTTGACCGTACCCACGTTGAAAAGCTTCTCGTCCACTTCGGGCAGAGCCATGAAGGTCTTCCAGTGCGGAGCTTCCTGCTTGTACAGTTCTTCGGTGTTCATCACCATGGAGAGCGCCGGCTCGTCGGTGCGCTTGCCGTCTGGTCCCTTCTTGCGGCCCGGGCAGATATTGACGCAGAGGCTGCAACCGCAGCAGTCGGCGGTGGAGATCTGGATGGTGAACTTCTGACCCGCGAACTCCTTGCCCATGGCATCCACGGTCTTGAAGGTGCTGTCAGCACCAGCAGCCTGGAGGGCTTCAGGTGTGGCAACCTTCAGGCGGATGCAGGCGTGCGGGCAGACCAAGGAGCAGCGACCGCATTGGGCGCAGGCATCTGCATCCCAACTGGCTACCTGCACTGCGATGTTGCGCTTCTCCCACTGGGATGTAGCAGTGGGCCAACGACCGTCGTTGGGCATCTGGGAAACCTTGATGGTCTCGCCCCGTCCCTCCATCATCTTGGCCGTGACTTCCTTCACAAAGTCCGGGGCCTCGGCAGGCACGGTGGGCGGCAGCTCGTGACCGTTGACCTCGTTGGGGATCGGCACTTCCACGATGTGCTCAATCGCGCCATCAACCGCGCTGTAGTTCATCTGCACGACCTTGTCGCCCTTGGTGCCGTAGGTCTTCTTGATGGCGCGCTTGATGGAGTCAATGGCCTCCTGCTCGGGCAGAATGCCGGAGATCTTGAAGAAGGCGGTCTGCATGATCATGTTGATGCGTGCGCCCAGTCCCAGAGCCAGACCCAGCTTGACCGCGTCAATGATGAAGAATTTGGCCTTCTTCTCAATGAGTTGCTTCTGGACCAGGGCGGGCAGGTGCTTCCAGATCTCGTCCTTGGTGTAGGTGGTGGTGAGCAGGAAAGTACCGCCTTCATGCAGGTTGGCCAGCATATCGTAGCTATCCAGGAAGGCGAAGTTGTGGCAGGCGATGAAGTTGGCCTTGGTGATGAGGTACGGCGCAACCACCGGATTCTTGCCGAAGCGCAGATGGGAAACCGTCAGGCCGCCGGACTTCTTGGAGTCATAGACAAAGTAACCCTGAGCAGAGTTGTCGGTCTCCTCGCCGATGATCTTGATGGTGTTCTTGTTTGCGCCGACCGTGCCGTCAGAACCCAGACCGTAGAACATGGCGCGGTACACGTCCTCGCCTTCAACGTTGAAGTGCGGATCATAGTCCAGGCTGGTGAAGGTAACGTCGTCGTGCGGCCCCACGCAGAAGTGCTTCTTGGGCGCAAAGGAGGCCATGTTGTCAAAGACAGCCTTGACCATGGCCGGGCTGAATTCAGCAGAACCCAGACCGTAGCGACCGCCATAAACAGCAGGCATACACATGGTCGGGTTGCGCTCCAGGGCCTCGGTGAGGGCAGTACAGACATCCTGATAGAGCGGTTCGCCGATGCCGCCAGGCTCTTTGGTGCGGTCCATGACCGTGATGCGCTCAACCGAAGGCGGCAGGGCGTTGACCATGGCGTTGACGTCAAAGGGCCGGAACAGACGCACGATGACCAGACCCACCTTGCGATCTTCCTTGGCGATCAGATACTCGACTGTGGAGGCCACGGTCAAGGCGCCGGAACCCATGATGACGATAACATCTGTGGCGTCAGGAGCGCCGATGTAGTCAAAGAGATGATACTGCCGACCTGTCAGTTCAGCGAACTTGTTCATGGTTTCCTGCACAATGCCCGGAACCGCGTCATAGTACTTGTTCACTGTTTCGCGGCCAATGAAGTTGACATCTGGGTTCTGGGCAGTACCAGCCAGAGAGGGACGATCCGGAGTCAGGGCGCGCTGACGGTGCGCAACGACCAAGTCTTCGTCAATCATGGCCCGCATATCGTCCATGGTCAGCTCTTCAATCTTCATGACCTCATGAGAGGTGCGGAAGCCGTCGAAGAAGTGGATGAAGGGCACACGGGAAGCCAAGGTGCTCTGGGTGGCGATCAGCGCGAGATCCTGGCATTCCTGCACATCCTGGGAGCAGATCATGGCCCAGCCAACCTGACGGGCAGCCATTACGTCGCCGTGGTCGCCAAAGATGGACAGACCCTGGCAGGCAATGGCGCGGGCGGTAATGTGGAACACGGTCGGCGTCAGTTCACCCGCGATCTTGTACATATTGGGGATCATGAGCAAAAAGCCCTGGGACGCGGTAAAGGTGGTACACATGGCACCTGCGCCCAAAGAGCCGTGGACAGCGCCAGCAACGCCAGCCTCGGACTGCATCTGGGAAACAACCGGGACAGAACCCCAGATGTTTTCCTGCTTGGCTGTGGCTTTGGCGTCCGCAATGTCAGCCATCGGGGACGACGGCGTGATGGGGTAGATGGTGATGACTTCGCTGGTGGCATAGGCCACATTGGCGCAAGCCTGATTACCGTCGATGGTGACCATTTTCCGGGACATAGCTCATTCTCCTTCAATGCTGTTTGGGTGTTGGCACGCAGCCCTGTGCTGCGGCAGACGGAAACACAAGTTCACAACAAGAGGCACGACAGGAACAACAAAGAAACTCTTGAACTGCAAGCGCCTGACAGGACTGCAAATGCGATCCTCGCCCGGTCTCCACCCAGAAAAAGAAGAGGGGAGCGAAGGGGGCAAAAGACACTTGCCGTGCGCAAACTACCCGAATCGCGCCTCTTGCGCAATCCCAAAGCGGAGTTTACAGAATTTGCCGGACGGCTTGCGCCTGGAACGCCTCCTTCTTGCTCACTCCTCTTTGCCACTCTCACCACGGGCAGCCAGCATCCGGTCGCGCTCAGCCTTCAGTTCCTGATACTCCTTCTCGGCCCGCTGGACAGCATCTTCCTGATGCCGCTTCATCTCTGCCACCTTGCTGGCCACCTTCTCCTTGCGGATCTCCAGTCCCGGCGCACCAAAAAGGCTGGACGCCAGATATTTGAAGGAAAAGAGCATAAGCGCCACATCATCAGTCTTGATGCTCTCCACGGTTTCCGCGTCCACGTCATAGGTCTGGAGAAAGGAGCTTTCAAAGACAAACTTGCGGAAGGTTTCCAGATCAGTGGAGGCCATGAAGAACATACGCTTGGCTGCGTCGCTCAAGGAAGCCTGAAAACCAAAGGATTTGCGCCGCATGACCAGACGAAGCCATTCCCGGTTCATCTCGTCGCGTAGGTCAACCCCCTGATCAGCGCGCCATTCGCCGATGGTCCAGTGTTTGGGTTCCTCGTGGCCCTTGCAGTGCGGTTCCTTCACCAGAAAGAAAAACTGCTCCCCTGCGCCCTCGCCTTCGTTCTGGCCCTCGTGGAAATCTGCCATGCCAACCGGATAGTAACGGCAGGCAGAAGGCCGGTCAGTATAGACGGTGCAGCCTTGGGGCGTCACAAAGGGGCAGGCCTGGTCCTCGCCCACGAGTTTGAGCATCAGGCCGGGCATATCGGTTTTTTCCAGATAGGTCGGCTCGGTGTACTGGGTGATGAATTCGTCTGCCGGGAGGTTCAGACGCCGTTTGAGCATCAGGATGTCGTAGGGCGTCAGAATGATTTTGATGGTGTGGCAGCAGGCGGTGAAGCAACTGATGCCCGGATGACAGCGAAACTGGAGAGGGGAATCCAGCCCCAGTTTTTGCGGCAATATATTGGAAGGGTTGGTGTTTTTTGAGGAAAAGAAGTTTTTCGGGTCTTGTTCGGTCTGGGCCATGACAGCCTCGCTTTCGTTTTGTGGATTCCGGCAAGAGCTGCCGTATGCCCGTCGGGATGGCGCAAAATGTACGCCAGAGAGCGCAGAAATGCGAACCAAGCATCATACCCGTGTGTTTTTTAGCTGTCAAATTCAATCAGGCTGCTTATGATACGGACGATGCGGAACCGGGCAGACTCACCGTTGAGTGGTCTGGCGTCCGTTTCCTTCCCCTTTTCCAGACAGCGTACCATGAAAGACACTCCCAGCATGACACGGTTGTTCACCCCGCCCATTGACATGAGCAAGGTCAGCACGCTCGTCTATCACCTGCCCGATGGTCCGGCGCTCTCGCTGGACATGGCCGGTGAAGAGCTGTTTTTTGATCCTGAAATGGAACTGGGCGATATTTGCGACACCACAGAAATTGACGGTGTATTGCACTTTTTTCCCAAGGGCTATGCGTGAATGCTGTGCGTCCTGATGCGGAGTGCTGGTCTTCGTGTTCGGCGTTTTACCAGGCTGCGCATCAAGCCCCGCCCTCCAGAGAGTGGGATGGAGAGCGCGAACCAACTTGCCTTTTTCCTTGTCTGCTCCTCTCTTCTCCATTCAGCAGGACAGAGTGGTGTCAGCCTGTGGAAAAACAGTGAGACCCAAGGGAATACAGTGGTTCGCAGCTGCCAATCTCTGCGGTAATTGTTTGGTAAGTGTTTCATAGCGCCCCTGTTCCAGCGCAAGATACTCGCCCCGGATACTCTCCGCAATCCTGGCGGCAGGATCGCTGCCCCACGCTCTGCCACTCTTTTGCCTGTCTTCTTTGCCATGCGAAACCCTGTCCGTCCTGTCGCGCTGTGCGCTCTGCTCGGCCTGTGCGCCTGTCTCTGCGCCTGTTCCGCCCGAAGCGCCACAACAGCGGCTTCGAAAACAGCGTCAAAAACCCTGATTACTGTCTCCGAACCAGCGATCCAACCCTCTGTGGCAGTCCAGAAAAATCTGGATCTGCTGTTGACCAAAAAAGCCTGTCCAGGCTGCAATCTGGTCGGGGCAGACTTGAGCCGGATGCCGCTTTCCGGCTGCAATCTGGAAGGAGCCAATCTGGCAGGAGCGCGTCTGTCGCTGGCTGATCTGGTGGGCGCGAATCTGCGCAAGGCCAATCTTGCAGGCGTTGTCTTTGGCGGCGCAGACCTTGCCAAGGCGGATCTGACCGGTGCGAATCTGGAAGGCGCGGTGCTGGATGGCGCCTTTGTCAGCCAGGCGCAGATTCGGTCAGCCCACGGGTACAGGCCAGACCAAAGTGTGATTCCAGACGAGGACTCCCCGGAATTTTTGCTGAATGCCGAACAGTTGCAAACCGTCAAGCGGCTGTTTGACGAGAAAGCCTGTGTGAACTGCGATCTGTCCGGTCTGGATCTCGCGGGACGCAGTTTTAGGGGCTTTGATTTGGAAGGAGCCAACTTTCAGGGCAGTAACCTGGAAGGCGCTGATTTCCATGACGCCAAACTCAAAGGCAGCAACCTGCAAGAGGCTGTGCTGCGGAACGCGGATTTCAGCCATGCTGACTTGAGCGAGGCTGACTTGAGCGGAGCCGAGCTGACCGGAACACGGTTCACGGATGTCGTGCTGGATGCAACCAAGGTTGATGCGCCGCTGGATACAGGTCCGGTCAAGAACAGGAGCACCCGGTGATCCCAGAGAGGTCCATCTTTCCCTTGACAGGGATTCTGACCTTGGCTATAAGGCCAACTTCACTTGTTTTTTTACTCCTGTTGATGAGGACAACTCATGGCCAATCATAAATCTGCTGAAAAACGAGATCGTCAATCCAAAGTCCGTCGTTTGCGTAACCGCATGAACCGGTCGGCTATGAAAAGTGCAATCCGTCAGGTTGAAAGCGCTCTGCTCGCCGGGTCGGAAGAAGAGGCAAAGAGCGCCCTGCAACGCGCCATCCCGGTCATTGGCAAGACCGCCTCCAAGGGCACTATTCACAAGAAGACCGCAGCCCGCAAGATTTCCCGGTTGACCAAACGGGTCAACAAGATGCAGCCTCTGGGTTGAACGGGATGCGTCGTTGATTTTTTGATATTCAGAATTCAGAATCCAGGACAGGCAACCACGGAGACCCGCTTCCGTGGTTGTTTTTGTTTTCCGCGTCCGGCCCTGCCCCGACGCTTGCGGGGACCCGCGACGCGCTTTTCCTCTCTCTTGCGCGCCTTGTTTGCCGCGCCCTGTTTTGTGGGTCATACTCATGAGAACCAGCACATATCGGGAAATTCCCTACAACTTTACCTCTGCCGATGACCGGCTCATCATCCGTCAGTTCTTCGGTGAAACGGTCTGGGAAGACGTGGAAGAACTGCGCAGCCAGCGGGTGACAGGCCGTTCGGCCCGGCTGCTCATGCGCTTCATGGGTGATCTGTTCATCCTGCACCGCAATCCCTTTCTGCGGCAGGAACTGATTGACTCGTGGCGACGCCGCCGTTACCTCTTTGCAGCCATGCGCAAAGACCTGGACATCATTGCAGGCACTGCGCAAGACAACGATCAGGACCCTGTACGCACCGAGAAGGTGCTGCATCTGGTCAAGCTGTGCCGCGAACAGGCCGCTGCCCTGTGTACTGATCTGGGACGCACCCGTTCACAGCGGGCTGCCATCCGCCGGAAGCTGGGTGCAGTGGTGGGCACGGACAATGTCAGCATGGATCCCTTCACCCTGATCAGTCACGCCACAGATGCCACGGACTGGCGGCTCTGTCTGCCGGTGGCTGTGGTGCAGCCTACTGCGGAAAGCCAGTTGCCCGCCCTGCTGGAAGGCATTGCCGCGCTCAACCTGCGCGTGATCCCCCGGGGTGGCGGCACAGGTCTGACAGGCGGGGCTGTGCCGGTTGCAGAACACTGCGTGATCATCAACACGGAAAAGTTGAACCATATTGAGGGCATTCAGGAACTGCCCCCCGAACCTGGTCAGGATTCCGGTCTCACAGTCCTGAAGCTGGAAGCGGGCGTGGTGACACAGGATGCCATGCGCTACGCCACGGAACGGGGCTATGTCTTTGCCACTGATCCCACCAGTTCCTGGGCCTCAACCATTGGCGGCAATCTGGCGGAAAACGCGGGCGGCAAGACCGCCGTACTCTGGGGCACAGCCATTGACAATATCGTGGCTTACACCATTGCCATGCCTGGCGCGGGCCTGCTGTCCGTGCGGCGCATCGGGCATCCCCAGCGCAAAATCCAGCCAGAGGATACCGTGGTCTTTGAGGTGCGCAACCAAGATGGCGCACTGTTGAAAACCGTCACCCTGCACGGTTACGAGATCCGCAAAAAGGGGCTGTGGAAAGACATCACCAACAAGACACTGGGAGGTCTGCCCGGCATACAGAAGGAAGGCACTGACGGCATCATCACTTCAGCGGAGTTCATTCTGTACCGCCAGTACCCTGAAAAGCTGACCTTCTGTCTGGAGTTCTTTGGCGACAGCATGGACGAGGCCAGCCGGGTCATTGTTGAAATCTCGGAACGCTTTGTCAATCGAGGGGAAGAGGCGCTGATGGCCCTGGAGCATTTTGACGAGGAGTACATTCGCGCCATTGACTACAAGTTCAAGGCTGCCCGCAGTGTGCCGCCCAAGGCAGTGCTCCTGATTGACATGGTGGCGCATACAGGGGCACAGCTCCAGCGTGGCCGGGAAAAACTCCTGGACCTGCTGACCAAGTATCCCAACACGGAAATTTTTGTGGCTGCTGACAGCGCAGAAGCAGAACGCTTCTGGAAGCCCAGAAAGCGCCTGGGCGCTATTGCAGCGCGAACCAATGCCTTCAAACTGAACGAGGACATTGTTCTGCCTCTGCCCGCGCTGGCGGATTTTGCCCGCTACATTGACCGCTACAACCTTGCGGAAGATCGCTACACCCAAAAGAGCATCATTCGTTCAATCTGGAATTACCTGGGCGTTGCGCCCGCTGTAGAAGATCAGGACTGGCTGGAAACCAGAATGCCCCAAGTGCAGAAACTCTGTGAAGGCGCTCTGGACACCCTTGAAAAGAGCGAGAACGCAGGTCTGCGCCAGGAAAACTTGAGTGAGCGGCTGCTGGACAGTTTAAGCGAACTCTTTCACGGCTATCCTGATACTCTGAACGAGGTTCGGCGGCAATACGAGGAAATTGGCAAGCGCCGTATCGTGATTGCCACGCACATGCACGCGGGCGACGGCAACGTGCATGTCAACATCCCGGTCTTTTCCAATGACCGGGAAATGATGCGGCGGGCAGCGCAGACTGCGGAGAACGTCATGGCCAAGGTGGTGGAACTGGGCGGCGTGGTCAGCGGTGAACACGGCATTGGCATCACCAAGATGAAGTTTCTGGAGGAAGACCGTTTGGAACTCCTGCGCGCCTATCGCCGCGAGGTTGATCCGCAAGGGCTGATGAATCCGGGCAAGCTGGACATCCGCGACATCATGGATCGGGTCTTTACGCCTTCCTTCAACCTGCTGGAGCTTGAGGCGCGTATCCTGCAGCACAACTCTCTGGAAGCCTTGGCTTCAAGCATTGCCAAGTGTATCCGTTGCGGCAAGTGCAAGCCGAACTGCTGCGTGTTCTCACCTGCCAACTCCCTGTTTTTCCATCCCAGAAACAAGAATCTGGCCATTGGCGCTCTTATCGAGGCCCTGCTCTACGATATGCAGCGCTCCCACACCTCACGCTTCAACCAGTTGAAATATCTGGAAGAAGTGGCGGATCACTGCACCCTGTGCGGCAAGTGCCTGCCGCCCTGTCCGGTCAACATAGACACTGCCTCTGTTTCCATTCTGGAGCGCCGCATTCTGACAGAGCGAGGCTACAAGCACACACCCGCGCAGACCAGGCTTTCGTTGACCTTTTTGCAGACGCGCAACCGGGCTTTCAACCGGGTCTTCCGGGGTCTGGTACTGAAGCAGGGCACAGCAGTGCAGCGTTGCGCTGCCCGCCTGCTGTCCCGGATGCCCAAGTTTGTTCGCAAGGTCAAATGCCGCACCCTGGCCCTGCTCAAAGCGCCCATGCCTGCGCCCTCTGCCGCACCTCTGCGCCAGTATCTGCCCAAAACCTCGCTGAATGAGGCGCTGCTGTTCACACCTGCGGGCAAGGTTGACAAAACCGTGTTCTACTTTCCGGGTTGCGGCTCAGAGCGCCTGTACAGCGACGTGGCTCTGGCTGTTTTGTACATTCTCCTCAAGTCTGGCGTGCGTGTGGTCCTGCCGCCTGCCAACCTGTGCTGCGGTTTTCCGGCCAAGGCCAATGCCAAGGCCAAAATGCACAGCGACGTTACCCTGCGGGACACCATCATTTTAAGCCAGATCCGGGACATGCTGGGCTATCTGGTCTTTGATGCAGTGGTGGTGAGCTGCGGCACCTGTCGGGAAGCCCTGCACGAGCTTGGCGTAGAAGAAACCTTTTCCTGTCTCCTCACGGATGCCTCGCGTTTTGTTCTGGAACAGGCAGGAATGCCCGTAGAACGTCAGGAAGTCCGGGTTTCCTATCATGCGCCCTGTCACGACTCCATGCAGGGAGAAGGTGTGTCCCTGCTCAAGCGCTTGGCAACAGAGGTGAGTCAGCAAGCACACTGCTGTTCCGAAGCGGGCACGCTGTCGCTCTCCCGGCCAGACATCAGCCAGGCCATGTTCCAGCGCAAGGCGGCATCCTTTGCCGTTACCCCGAACTGTCTGCCAGAGGACCGGGTCATCACCAACTGCCCCTCCTGCCTGACCGGTTTGGGCCGCCACGCTGAACACGGGCCAAAACCGGTCCATATTGCTGTGTTTCTGGCAGAGCGTCTGGGGGGCGTGGACTGGAAGCAGGAGGCTGCAAGGCTGCTGCAAGCGGCAGAGGTTGTGGCGTTCTGAACAGCTTGCAGGACTAGTACTCTGTAACAGCTAAACGTGGCATTATCTGGGAAACGTTCAAAGAGTGAGCGAACACTCCTACTGAAAGATTTCGCAAACTTTTAAGGGTTACTGAATACTAGAGCGTTTTTACTTTGTTTTTTGAAAATGGCGTACCGGAAACCCGGATTTACCTGGCGGAAGGCAGAATGTTCCGCTTCGCGAATAAAAGTTAGAACGTTTTCGTTTTCACTTTTTAGACTTTTACCGTGCTATCGCACTGAAATACTTTTACCGTGCTTCGCACTGAAAAGTCATGCTGAACGAAGCGACTTTTCAGCGAAGCGGTAAAAGTCCATCTCCTGCCGTCTTCCCGGTATTCTCCATGACTGCTTTCCAGCGTAGCGGGAAATGCAGACTTTCCAGCGAAGCGGTGAAAGTATTCCAGCGAAGCGGTGAAAGTAATAAAAAGACAAAACGGAAATGCTCTATAAGACTGGGCAGGAAAATGCCAGAAAAC
>CAMNHX010000012.1 GCA_946539945.1 uncultured Desulfobulbus sp.
CTGTTGAGTACAGAACAGCGCTTGCGCCATACCTTGGTAGTCATTGGCAGCCACGATCCCCTGCTGGACGAACTGGCGGACCTGCTGCACCGGGCGGATTCCAGCCTGTTCATGAGTTCCACTCATGTGGGTTCCATGGGTGGCATCATGGCCATCCGCCGGGGTGAGGCGCACGTGGCAGGTTGCCATTTGCTGGACACGGAGAGCGGCGAGTACAACAAGAGCTTTTTGCGCAAGTACTTTCCCCAGGGCGGTGTGCGACTCTTGCGTTGCGTAGGACGACAGCAGGGGCTGATGCTGGCAGCGGGCAATCCTTTGGGCATCCGGGCCGTGGACGATCTGGCCCGCCCTGGTCTGCGCTACGTGAACCGGCAAAAGGGAGCAGGAACCCGCATCCTTCTGGACTGGCTCTGTGCGCGGCACGGGGTGGATACGACCGCGCTTTCCGGCTACACCCGGGAAGAACTGACCCACAATGCGGTTGCGGTGCAGATTGCGGGTGGCACAGCCGACGCTGGTTTGGGTATTCTTTCAGCAGCCCGGCTCTACGGTCTGGACTTCCTGCCCCTCTGCGTGGAGGAGTACGACCTGCTCGTGGCCGAATCCCAGTGGGAGAGCGGGCCGGTGCAGGCGCTTGTCACCATGCTCAAGAGCGCCGCCTTCCGGGACAGGATTCTGGCTCTGGGGGGGTACACCGTGGAGGGCGCGGGTGAGGAGATTGACTGGCACAGTTGAGGAGTTTGAGCAATGGGACAAGTTATTGGATTCTATATCTTGCTCGGTTTGACCCTATATCTGGTCAGTATTCTTTTCATTACCCTGATTGCAACACTGTGTTTCAAGACATGGCGTAACAAAATTATTGCCGGATTGGTGGTAGTGATGATTTTTGTTGGCTGTCCAGTGGGTTGGTTTACAGTCGAGTGTTATAAAAGGGAGTTGGAATTAATTCGTGCTGAACAGGAAAAGGCGGATGCCAGGATGGCGGAACTGTGCAAAAGTTCTGGTGAATTCATCCATCGTCGGGCCGAGAACGTGGAGGGCGTGTTTTTGATGAAGCTGCGTCCACCGACCGAATATCCAGACGACCGCTGGAAAGAAGAGCGGGCTGTGGCAAGAAGCAAGCAGAGCAGGGAAATATGGAGGGAAGATCCTTTTGGCGATTATTTTGACGGAAAGTACATACGAGGGGGAATTTCCGAGGGGTATTTAGATGCTTTTCTGAACCCCTTGTCGCAAAGACCGTCTTACTCTTACTATTCCTACGTTGATCTGATTGACCCTACTGATGGTAAGCGTTACCGTTACACGGGGAATCTTATTGCTGTGAAAGGGCGGAGCAACAAAAAATTCGTCCTGAACCGCAGGGAAGTAACGCCAGGTATGGCCTTGCCACGCTACGGCGTAACCTTTAATGACATCACCATCCTTCCGGATCGGTTACGCTGGTGGATAGCCGGGAGTTCTCTGCGGGTAATAGACCTACACACTAATGAGGTCATGGGTGAGCGTATAGGATATATGACAGCATCGACGCGGTATACTCGTTCTTCAGGGGAAAGCGATGACTGGAGATCCGTGAGAGATGGGTGTCCGTATGAATCAATGTCTGGACCATCAAGGATGCATCATACGAGAAACTTTATCCGTAAAGTTATTCAACCAAAAAATTGGAGGAAGGAAGATGCCAAACCCTGAACCCTACACCACAGCGGTTATCACGGTCAGCGACAAGGGCTTTCGCGGGGAGCGGACAGACGAAAGCGGTCCGGCCCTGTGCAAAGTGTTGGAGGATGCAGGCTTTAACGTAACCCATACCGCAATTGTGCCCGACGAGATGGCAGCGATTCGCGCCGAGCTTGTCGCCTGCGCGGATGAAAGGCAGCTTGCCCTGATCCTCACCACTGGCGGCACAGGTTTTGCCCCAAGGGATGTCACCCCGGAGGCAACGCTTGCTGTGGTTGAGCGGGAGACGCGGGGTATTCCCGAGGCCATGCGCTGGGCCAGTTTGCGGATTACGTCCAGAGCCTGCCTGTCCCGTGCGGTTGCGGGGATTCGTGGGCGCACGCTGATTGTCAACCTGCCTGGCAGCAAAAAGGCGGCGCTGGAAAATCTGCAGGCTGTGCTTCCAGCCCTGGATCACGGTCTGGATATGCTCTACTCCGAAGGCTCCGCCGACTGCGCGACGCCTGGTTAAAGAATGCTCAAAGCCCCAAGGCTGTTTTTTTATAAAAAGCAAGAACACACTTGCAGCCTATGAAGCAATGATTTCCCTTGCCCGGCAACTGTACTCTTATTCCGCCCGGTTGCCGGGAACCTCTCCCGCTCCCTTGCCCGCAACCAGGCGGTTTTTCCATTCCCCTGCACACAGCTCCAGAAACCGTGAATACCCACGCCCCCACCTACGACGATTCCACACCCTTTACCCTGCATTCCGCCTTCACGCCCTCTGGCGACCAGCCCCAGGCCATTGACAAACTTGCCGCCGGCATTGCCGCAGGTCTGCGGGATCAGGTGCTTTTGGGCGTCACAGGCAGCGGCAAGACCTTCACCATGGCCCAGCTCGTGGCCAGAGTCCAAAGACCCACTTTGGTGCTGGCTCCCAACAAGACACTTGCCGCCCAACTTTTCGCCGAGTTCCGCGAACTCTTCCCGCAGAACGCGGTAGAGTACTTTGTTTCCTATTACGACTACTATCAGCCAGAAGCCTATATTCCAGCTTCAGACACCTATATTGCCAAGGATTCCGCCATTAACGATGCCATTGACAAATTGCGCCATTCAGCTACGCGCTCCCTGCTCACCCGCCGCGACGTGTTGATTGTGGCCTCTGTTTCCTGTATCTACGGTCTTGGCTCACCTGATGAATATAAAAATATGCACCTCTTCCTGCAACGAGGTTCAGAATACCCGATGCAGGAAGTCTTGCGTCGGCTGGCCTTCATGCTCTACGAGCGGGGCGACTATTCCTTTCATCGTGGAACCTTCCGCGTGCGCGGCGATGTGCTGGACATTTTCCCGGTCCACGAGGAGGATCGGGCGATCCGGGTAGAATTTTTCGGTGACGAGATTGACAGCATCACGCTGGTTGATCCTTTATGCGGCACAGTGCTGGATGAACTGCAGCAGGTGGCAGTTTTTCCAGGAAACCACTTTGTCACCGGAGAGGCAAACCTGAAGCGTGCCCTGCAAAGTATCCGGGATGAATTACAGCTTCGTCTGACAGAACTGCATGAGGAAAACCGGCTAGTGGAGGAGCAGCGTCTGGAACAGCGTACCCAGCTTGATCTGGAAATGATTGAAGAGCTTGGATATTGCACAGGCATTGAAAATTACAGTCGCCATCTGACCGGAAAGCCGCCGGGCGCACCACCGCCAAACCTTCTGGACTATTTCCCGGACGACTACCTCTTGCTGATTGACGAATCGCACATCACAGTTCCCCAGCTTGGCGGAATGTACAACGGTGACCGCTCACGCAAGCAGACCCTGGTGGACTACGGCTTTCGCCTGCCCTCTGCGCTGGACAACCGCCCCCTGCGCTTTGAGGAGTTTGAAGCCCGACGCCGCCAGACCGTATATATTTCCGCCACGCCTGGATCGCACGAACTTGGTCTTGCAGAGGGGCAGATTGTAGAGCAGCTCATCCGTCCCACCGGTCTTCTGGACCCGCGCATCGAGGTGCGGCCCGCAGGTACTCAGGTAGATGACCTGCTGGCAGAGATCCGCCTGCGGGCAGAGAAAAACGAAGCTGTACTCGTGACCACGCTCACCAAGCGCATGGCCGAAGACCTGACCCGCTACTACGCTGACCTTGGGGTACGGGTGCGCTACCTGCATTCAGACGTGAAAACCCTGGAACGAGTGGAACTCATCCGCGCACTCCGCCTGCGCGAATATGACGTGTTGATTGGCATCAATCTCCTGCGCGAGGGTCTGGACATCCCGGAGGTCTCTTTGGTGGCGGTTCTGGATGCGGACAAGGAAGGCTTTTTGCGCTCGGAGCGCTCCCTGGTCCAGACCTGCGGGCGGGCGGCCCGCAATGCGGAAGGGCTGGTCATTCTGTATGCGGACACGGTTACACCCGCCATGGAGGCGACCATCTGTGAGACACAACGCCGTCGCGACATTCAGGAAGCCTACAATCAGGAACACGGGATCCAGCCTCGCACCGTGATTTCCGAAATCAAGGATGCGGTGAACCAGCATCTGCGGACTGTGGGCTGGACGCCAGAACCTGCGTCCCTTGGTCTCTTGCAGACTGCAGAGCCTGAACGGCTCTATCGCAGCAGCGAGGAGTTGCACAAGGATATTGCGGATTTGGAAGAGAAGATGCGTGCCGCAGCCAGCCGCCTGGCCTTTGAAGAGGCAGCGGGCTATCGTGACCGCATCCGGGAACTGAAACTCCTGGACTTGAGTCTGGGCTGAAGCGGCAAGGCAGGAACGCTTGGCGCTGCTTTCATTGTTACGGAAGAGGGTTTTCTGTTTTTTGACGGTGTCGCCCTGAAGCGGAGTGTTGAAACACGCGTTTTGACTGACGGACGCATCCGCAGGATGCGTATCACGCCAACCATGCAAAAACAGCAGGCAAGACAAGAATGGAACTGAAGGAGAAAAAAGCGCTGGTACTGGGCGCGGCGCGGGGTATAGGTCGGGCGATTGCCCGGACTTTGGCGGCAGAAGGCGTTACACTGGCCCTCCCTTGGCTGGACTGGCCTGAATCCGTGGCGAGTCTGCACAAGGAGTTTGGCAAGGCCCCGCACATTCTGATGGAAGCGGATCTGCGGCAGGAAAGCGCCGTGGCTGAACTGGCGGCCCGGATTACACAGGAATGGGGCAGGCTGGACATTGTCATCAACAATGTGGAGCGCGGTGGTATGCCCGTGGTGCATGGTGACTACAGTCGCCCGGTCAATGCGGGCCAGTGGGAGCGCGAGCTGGAAACCACAGTCAAGGCCAAGTGGCTGGTCTGGCGGCATACCTTGCCGCTACTCCGGCAGGCCGAACAGGCGGCAGTCGTCAACATCTCCTCCATTGCCGCACTGACCGGGCGCTCTGGCCCGGTCTCGGCGTTGTTCAGCGAGGGCTATGCAGCGGCCAACCGGGCTGTGAGCGGTTTGACCGAGCAGTGGGCCAGGGAGGGCGCACCCCGGATCCGGGTCAACGAAGTCATGCTGGGCCTGATTGAAACGCGCCACGGTCCCGGAACCCGAGGCTGGCAGAGTCTGGAAACAGCAGAGCAGCAGGCGCTGTGCGCCCACGTTTTGCTGAACCGGATCGGAAAGCCTGAAGAAGTGGCCAAGGCGGTGCTGTTTCTGGTGCGGGATGCGGAGTACTGCACAGGCGCGGTACTCCGCATGGATGGCGGCTATGTGCTGGGAGGCGAAGCGGTACTGCCTCTGCCGCCGGGTGTTCTTGAGGAATGAACCGGGCGGCTCCTGGTCCAGCGCCCAGTCAGGAATCCGGTGCAGCACGTAGTCTGTGACAGTCTGTCTGGACGCCTCTGTCATGCCCTGAACGCCAGCATCACGCATGACCTCGTCAAAGTCAAACCAGCAGATCGCCTGATCCTGATGGTTGTACACGGTCAGAATGCGGCGTTCAGGATTGTCAATATCCTCTTCTTCCTGAATGGCGGCGACCAGTTTCGCCGCCTCTTCGTAGGGAAGAAAGCGGATTTCTCCCTCGTCCATCAGTGCAAAGGCTTGACAATGGCCCCGGAACGAAGGCAACGGGTGCAAACAACGACATGCACCGTGCCACCACCTTCAGTACGGGCGCGAACCCGCTGCAGGTTGGGCATCCAGCGACGACGGGTCTTGTTGTGGGCATGGCTGACGTTATTGCCGCTGATCGGGGCTTTTCCACAAATGGCGCATACGCGTGACATGGCGAATCTCCTTGTAAAGAAAAAATGACAAGCTGTCCATACTAACAAAAAAGGGCGAAAGAGCAAGCCTTTCTTTACCAGCCCCTTTTCCGTTTCGCCTGCCCCCTTACCCACAAAATGATTGAGCCAGAAGCTGTCCTGTATGGTATAGAGAGAGGCTGTTTGTCCGCGCTTCCCTTTTTCTTCTCACGTTCATGAACACTTCTCTCCCCCTTCTGGACGCGGCGCTGAACTGGCGCACTGTTCTGGACATCGCACTCATCAGCACCGGTCTCTTTTTCCTCTGCATCACCCTGATGCGGCTGGGCACCTGGAAGATTATCGCTGGCTTCTTTCTCGCGCTGGTGGTCTTTATTGCTGCCAACCTCTTGCACTTGCAGGGTCTGGAGTGGATTTACAGCAATGTCAGCCACGTGGCCCTGATCGGACTTATCGTCATTTTTCAGCCTGAACTGCGCAAGGTGCTGGAACGGGCAGTCTGGGCGCCGCCCAAGGGGGCGGCTCCGAAAGACGAGCAGTTTCCCCACCTGATTGCCGACAGCCTGCTCGCCATGGCCCGGGAGAGCTGCGGCGCACTCATCGTCTATCCGGGCCGCGATCCGCTGGAGGACAAGACCACCGGCGGCTTTGATCTGAACGCAGAGCCAAGCTATCCCCTGATCTTGAGCATCTTTGACGACAGTTCACCCGGTCACGACGGGGCGCTCATTGTCATGGGCGACCGTCTCGCCCGCTTTGGCGTGCGCCTGCCCATGTCCACCTCAACGCGGCTCTCTGATGCTTACGGGACCCGACACCACGCGGCCATGGGTCTGGTCGAGCAGAGCGATGCCCTGGCCCTAGTGGTTTCTGAAGAGCGTGGACAGGTTTCCGCCTTTTTTGACAGTCAGATGCAGCATCTGGAGACGCCAGCGGAAATCTGCGCTGTCATTACCGCGCACCTGGAACAGGCTGGTCTGGTGCGGCGGAAACAGAGACTATGGACCTTCAATCCGGCGCATTTCCTGCTTGCCATGATCAGTGTGATAGTTGCTGCCACGCTCTCCCTCTCTGTTCTGGATACGACCCGCAACACTGTGGAGCGCAGTGTGATTGCAGCGGTGGATTACACCCAGGCAGCAACCGACGGCTCGGTGCTGGTGGGCGACAAGGCTACAGAAGTCACCCTGCACTTGAGTGGCCCCAGTATTGACATGGACAACCTGAAAAAGAATCCGCCCCGCGTGGTTATCGACTTGAGCACTTTGGACGAGGGCAAGCACTCGGTTGTCATTACCAGCAAAAACCTGGAACTGCCTCCCGGCATGACGCTTCTGGACGTGTCACCTGCCCAGATTGACCTGACCCTTGCGCCCATGGAGGAGAAGAACCTGCCCATTACCCCGCAGCTCATCGGCAAGTTGCCCGCAGGTCTGAAGCTGAAAAAGGTGACACTGATCCCGGATTCGATTCTGGTTTCCATGCCCAAGGTCAAGCAGGGACAGGAGGCTTTCAGAATCCTGACCACACCCATTTATCTGGACTCCATCAGCACGGACAGCCGCATTTTCAGCGGCATTGTGGCACGTCCTTCCATCCAGCCCGTGGCCAAGACCTGGCCTGACGTGGAGGTTCTAGTCGAACTGGAATCCCCGCCCGCTCCCCCGAAACTGGAAGGCGGCAAAAAGGCAAACAGATAGCAGCAGGCCCTTGAGCCTGTTCCTCTGGCGCAAAATGCACATAAGGGAACCTTGCAAAATAGCCGATCAGTTGAATTGCCGTTTTTGTAACTTGCCGATTTTCCTCGATTTTACCTGAACGGATGAGTGCAGATTTTGAATTTTTCAAGGTTCCCATAAACGCACATCAAGAAGCAAAGGAAAAAACATGACTCTTTCTCTTCTGGTAACAGGCGGTTCGGGCTTTATCGGTTCGAATTTTGTCCGTCTTGTTCTCAATGCCCGACCCGATTGGCAGGTGATCAACCTCGACAAGCTGACCTATGCCGGCAATCCGGCCAATCTGGCGGACCTGGAAAAACTGCCCAACTACACCTTTGTTCACGGCGACATCTGCGACGCTGCCCTGGTGCGCGAGCTATTCCGCAAGCACCAGATCAACCGGGTGGTGCATTTTGCCGCCGAATCCCACGTGGACCGGTCCATTGCCGGGCCAGACACTTTTATCCACACCAATGTCACAGGGACCTTCACGCTTCTGGAAGCGGCGCGGGAAGCTTGGCAGGATGCGGACAGCCGCAGGGACTGCCGTTTTCTCCACGTCAGCACAGATGAGGTCTTTGGCTCTTTGGGACCCACCGGCTTTTTCACGGAAAGCACGCCCTATGCGCCGCGTTCTCCCTATTCTGCCTCCAAGGCCGCATCCGACCATCTGGTCCGGGCCTGGTTTGCCACTTACGGTTTGCCGGTTCTGCTCACCAACTGCTCCAACAACTACGGCCCCTATCAGTTCCCGGAAAAACTCATCCCCCTGATGCTGAACAACGCCAAAAACGGCAAATCCTTGCCCGTGTACGGCGACGGCCAGAATGTACGCGACTGGCTCTACGTGGTGGATCACTGCGAAGCCATCCTGACCGTACTGGAAAGGGCGCAACCCGGCGAGTCCTACAATATCGGCGGCCACAACGAGAAAAAGAATCTGGACATCGTGGGACTGCTCTGCGATCTCCTGGACAAAAAAGTCGCACCCTTGCCGGGTGGTGCGTCCAGACGCTCGCTCATCACCTTTGTGCGCGACCGGCTGGGGCATGATCGCCGCTACGCCATTGATGCCGGTAAAATCGCCCGTGAACTCGGCTGGAAGCCGCGCTTTACCTTTGAAAGCGGCATTGAGCAGACTGTGGACTGGTATCTGGCGCACCAGAACTGGATGGACGGCATTCTGGATGGATCGTACCAGAGAGGTTTTAGGGCTTGAACCACTGCTATCAACACGAAGTACACCGTCCCGCCAGTTTGTGGGAAGGATGCGAAAGCCTCGCTGTTCGAGCGAAGTCCGTCTTGAGAGACAGGAAAAATTCTGGTGAAAAAACAACCAGTTACCGCATTGCTGTCGCAGGACTTTGCTCTTTTCCTGCCGCTTTTCCTTGCATTTTGCTCTTTTGATATGCTACAAGGGCAAGCAGCAATTCACCGTGTCTGCACGGTATGTATTGCTTGTCAAAAAAGTTGAACAATTTTCATAGGTTATACAAAAGACACCTATCTGCTCCTATGAGACTCTCCAAAAAGCTCTTGTACTGTGTCGTACTCCTTGGTTCCTTCTTTCTTTTGACTTCCTGCTCCAGCCATCCGCGAACCACCGGGCATTCCGGGCCGTCCCGGACCATCAGCCAGCAGAAAAGCCTTGGAAAAGCCGGACAAACTACCGAGCCGCCCTTGGCGATCCGGAGCGTGGGTGCGGTGCAGCCTTCGGACGACGTGGACGATGTGGAAGCCCCGCTTGCCGAACCAGAAGAAAGCGTGGCTGAAGAAATTGCCGATCTGGATCAGCTCTGGCGCACAGAGGAAGTGCCAGTGCGGATGAAAACCCAAACCCGGAAACGGACACGGACCCCGATCCGGGTAGAGGTAGAGGAAGACGGCTACCCCATTTCAGGCTGTGACTTTCCGGTTGTGATCAACCAGAAGGTCAAATACTACCTGGACCTGTTCACAGGCAAGCAGCGCACCATGTTTGCCCGCTGGCTGGCGCGTTCTGGCCGCTATGTCCCGGAAATCGAGAAAAAGTTGAAGGCCGCAGGTCTGCCGAAAGACCTGGCCTATCTTGCCATGATCGAGTCGGGCTACAATCCCTCGGCGGTTTCCCGTGCAGGAGCAGGCGGTCTGTGGCAGTTCATGCCTGCAACCGGGCGCGACTACGATCTGGCCATCAACTCCTGGGTTGACGAGCGCCGCGAGCCGCAAAAGGCAACCCGCGCTGCCATCCGCTATTTGAGCAAACTGTACCGCCAGTTTGACGACTGGCATCTGGCAGTGGCTGCCTATAACACCGGAGAGGGCAACATGGAAAGGGCCATCCGGCGCAAGGGAACCAGCGATTTCTGGACACTCGCCGCCAACGGGGCGCTCTACAAGGAAACCAGACACTATGTGCCCAAGTTCATTGCCGCAGTCATTATTGCCCGCAATCCCAAAGCCTATGGCTTTCACCGGATTTCCTATGAAAAGCAGACCCGCTACGAGGTGGTCCAGGTTCCTGGCTCAACCGACCTGAACCTTGTAGCCGAGACGACCGGCACGCCACTCAAGCAGCTGCAGTCCCTGAACAACGAATTGCTGCACAAGCGCACTCCGCCGGATCAGAATTATGCGCTTCGCGTACCCATGGGCAGTCGCAAGCGTGTGCTGGCCAATATCAACAAGCTGCAATACCGTCCCAAACCGCCGCCTGTTGTTGCTCCGGCAAGCGAGGAGGGCGAAAGCAGCTATGCTGCCACCACCCACTTTGTCAAGCCGGGTGAAACCCTGCACTCCATCAGCAGGGACTATCAGGTCAGCCTGACAGACCTCTTGCGGGTCAACCGTTTGCGGGTTTCCGGGCTGCAGGCGGGTCAGCGTCTGCGCATTCCGGGCACAGCTGCTTCCCTGGTCGCCCAGAACGCGGCTGAAGTACAGCTGACCCAGACAGCAGCACTGACTCCAGTTGCTCCGGCCCGGGAAAGACAGCTTGCCCAGGCAACGGCACAACTTGCCCCGGTTGCTCCGGTTCAGGAAAAACAGCTTGTGCAGGCAGCGGCACAGCTTGCCCCGGTTGCTCCGGCCCAGGAGAGACAGCTTGTTCAGGCAGAGCCGGATGAGACCCCGGTCGTGCAGGAAGCCCGGCAGATGCCAAAGGCCAGCAACACCCGCACCTTCAAACTGGCCAAAACCTACAGACCTGCGGAAAGCGCCAAGCCCCGGACCCCGGAAAAGACTGTGCGGCCAGACAAGAGTGCCAACTCCAAAAACGCCAAACTTGCGGAAAGTTCCAGACCCAAGCCCCCGGAAAAGACTGTGCGACCGGACAGGAACGCCAACACCAAGGCGACTGCCTATCAGGTGCAGCGAGGCGACACCCTGCGCGACATTGCCCGCAGGCATGGCGTCAGTATGGCGCAACTCAAACAGTGGAACGATCTGGATCGCACGGGTATGGTCAAAACCGGGCAAAAGCTGGTCTTGAGCAAGGAG
>CAMNHX010000013.1 GCA_946539945.1 uncultured Desulfobulbus sp.
ATTTCCAGCGAAGCGCTGAAAGGAGTAAAAAGACAAAGCGGAAACGGATAAAAAAATCCCTTCCGCCCCTCAAGGCGAAAGGGATTGATAACGCAGGGCAGCTTACATCATGCCGCCCATGCCTCCCATACCACCCATGCCACCGCCCGGAGGCATACCAGCACCAGCGCCGCCCTTGTCTTCCTCGGGCATATCGCCGATCATGCACTCGGTGGTCAGCAGCAGACCGGAAACAGAGGCTGCATTCTGCAAGGCGGAACGAGTCACCTTGGCCGGGTCAATAACGCCAGCCTTGATCAGGTCTTCGTACTCTTCCTTGGCAGCGTTGAAGCCGTTGGGGCCTTCCAGACCCTTGACACGCTCCACAACCACAGAACCCTCCTGACCAGCGTTGGCCGCAATCTGGCGAATCGGCTCTTCCAGGGCGCGACGGATGATCTTCTTGCCCAGTTCCTGCTCGCCTTCCAGCTTCAGGGCATCCAGAGCCTTGAGGCAGCGCAGGTAGGCCACACCACCACCAGGAACCACGCCTTCCTCAACCGCCGCACGGGTCGCGTTCAGGGCGTCTTCAACACGCGCCTTCTTCTCCTTCATCTCCACTTCCGTGGCTGCGCCCACATTGATCACTGCCACGCCGCCAATCAGCTTGGCCAGACGCTCCTGCAGCTTCTCGCGATCATAGTCGGAAGTGGTGTCCTCAATCTGGGCACGAATCTGCTTGACCCGGGCATTCAGTTTTTCCTTTTCGCCCGCGCCGTCAATGATGGTGGTGTTGTCCTTGTCCACCACGATACGCTTGGCTGTACCCAGATCGTTGACCGTCACGTTCTCCAGTTTGATGCCCAAGTCCTCGGTGATCACCTGGCCGCCAGTGAGGATGGCAATGTCTTCCAGCATGGCCTTGCGGCGATCGCCAAAGCCCGGAGCCTTGACTGCGGCAATCTGGAGCGTGCCGCGCAGCTTGTTGACCACCAGGGTGGCCAGTGCCTCGCCGTCCACGTCTTCTGCGATGATCAGAAGCGGCTTGCCCATCTTGGCAACTGCCTCCAGAATGGGCAGCAGGTCCTTCATGTTGGAGATCTTCTTCTCGTTGATCAGGATGAGCGGGTTGTCCATGCTGACTTCCATGCGCTCCGGATCAGTCACAAAGTACGGAGACAGGTAGCCGCGGTCAAACTGCATACCCTCAACCACGTCCAAGGAGGTTTCCATGGACTTGGCCTCTTCGACCGTGATCACGCCTTCCTTGCCCACCTTGTCCATAGCCTCGGCAATGATGTTGCCGATGGTCTCGTCGTTGTTGGCAGAGATGGTCCCGACCTGGGCGATCTCCTTCTGCTCCTTGGTGGGGTTGGAGATGGTCTTGAGCTGTTCAACCACAGTGGCCACGCTGGCGTCAATGCCGCGCTTGATCTCCATAGGGCTTGCACCAGCAGCCACCAGCTTCACGCCTTCGCGGAAGATGGACTGGGCCAGAACAGTTGCGGTGGTAGTGCCGTCGCCAGCAACATCAGAGGTCTTGGAGGCTACCTCGCGCACCATCTGGGCGCCCATGTTCTCAAACTTGTCCTTGACCTCAATTTCCTTGGCAACAGTCACGCCGTCCTTGGTGATAACCGGAGCGCCAAAGGACTTTTCAATCAGGACATTGCGGCCTTTGGGGCCAAGCGTCACCTTGACCGCGTTGGCCAAAGTGTTCACGCCAGCAAGCATCTTCTCGCGGGCCTTGTCGCCGTACTTCAAATCTTTTGCAGCCATTGTATGTATCTCCTTGTTCAGGTTTATGCTCAATCTTCAATGACGCCCAGAATGTCGTCCTCACGCATGATCAGGTAATCCTCGCCATCCAGCTTGACTTCAGTCCCGCCGTACTTGGAAAAGAGTACCTTGTCGCCCGCGTTGATGTTCAGGGTCACGCGCTGCCCCGCATCGTTCAACTTACCCGGGCCAACAGCCACGACCTGACCCTGTGCCGGTTTTTCCTTGGCAGAATCCGGGATAATGATGCCGCCTGCGGTTTTGGTTTCGCTTTCCAGCCGTTTGACCAGAATCCGGTCGTTCAAGGGACGAATCTTCATGAATTTCTCCTTTGAATTTTGTTGTTACACATTTGAAAGTTACCCTGCAAAAACGCAAAAATTCACCGCCTCCGCAAAAGAGGGAGGGGGTTTTTGCCGGACTCATCCAGACGGCCTGAACAGTAGGCCCGCTCATGCAAAAATCAAGGGCAGGGCAAAAAAAAATCCGGCGCGGTTTGGCTTCCTGCGCCCTTCTCCGCTTGGGCAGGCAACCCTGGTCGTAGGGAAGCCTTTCCCTCCTTGCCGTTCCCGCCCGGTTTTTCGGGGAGCATGGTCTTCAGACAGCCACAGATTCGGGAAACAATCTTCCTGACACAAAATGCAAAAATGAATTTTTATCTGCAATTTCACTATGTTCCGTTTGTATTCCCCTCTTGTTTTTCCTGAAAATCAGGGTATTCTGTGAGTGAAGCGCTTGGGAGTAGCGTATGGCAACCCTGATGATGACAGGAAAAAATCAGCGCCTTGCCCTCTCTTGATTTTGTTGGATGGGCATTATCAAAAACACGCATTGTTTTCTTATCGTTAGCCATGAACACCCACTCTCTGACTCCTCTTCTAACGCTTGCCCTGACCCTTGCCTGCCTGTTCTGTGGCAGTGCGGAGGCGGCAAAACCATCCTCTGCTCCACCCCGCACCTTTATCGACCTGTCCTTTGTTGGCCTGTACGAAGGACTCTTCTGGAACGGCGCTGATTATGCGCAGGTGTACGGTGCAGACGGGACGAGGGAACTCTTTGCCTGCACACCCATGCTGCGCGAGCAGTTGAAGGGCAAGGTGGGCTTGCAGATCACTGTGCAGTATCACCTTGCGTCTGTAAAGACGAAGGGGGGAACGTCTGTTGGTCGCAAGGTTGCGGATACAGTGACAGTCCAGGGAGGCGCGGTGGATCAGGAGCTGAACGCCACTCGCGAGCGTGCCTACCGGGGAGGAGATCCGGAAGCGGCCAACACGGTCGGTGTCTGGTACAGCAAGGGGCTTCACGGTCTGCCGACAGACCCGGAAATGGCCATCTTCTGGTATAAACAGGCTGTTGCGCCACCAAAGGGCAAGCAGCCCAGCGCTCTGGCCATGCACAATCTGGGCGATTGCTACCGGGACGGTGTGGGGGTGGAGCAGAACGGGCAGACAGCCTTTGACTGGTATCGCAAGGCCTCGCTGGCCGGTCATGCCATTGGTCTGGAAGATATGGGCGATTGCTACCGGGACGGTATAGGTGTGACCAAGGATCTGGATATGGCCAGTGCCTTTTACAGCCGTGCGGCAAGTCAGGGCCGAAAAAGCGCGGTGGACAAACTGCGCGAGCTGGGTTCGACCAGTGCGGCCA
This sequence comes from uncultured Desulfobulbus sp., assembly GCA_946539945.1. GTDB lineage: Bacteria > Desulfobacterota > Desulfobulbia > Desulfobulbales > Desulfobulbaceae > Desulfobulbus. The sequence goes on from CAMNHX010000013.1 coordinate 3,406, forward strand.
ATTCGCTGGACTCCTGGCTGGGTGACTATTCCTGGACCGAAGACACAGGCACACCTGTTGTCCGTACCTATGCCTTGAATATCGGTGAACTGGAAGGGTATTATATGGCCCACTTGCAGATAACCGATGCGCAGGGAGAGCAGATGCTTCTGGCCCGCCTGCGCGGCACGGACAAACTCCTGATCCTGACTTTTGAAAAGAACCTGCAAGGTTCGGGCTACAAGGGGCGTCCTGGTGACGAGCTGCTGCGTCTTGAACTCCGCGAAGATCAGCTGTTCACGCGCTGGGGCGGCATTCATCCCGCAACAGACAGGTACATGTATTCCTCCGGTCGTTATTTCATGCGGGTTTATGCCAAGCCTGAACCTGAATCCTCTGAATCAGAGCAACCTTGAGGAAGACGAGCCTGTGCCCTTTTCCCTTGCTTGAAGGACGACGGGCTTTCCGAGCTTCCCGGTCAAGGAACTTGCTGAATCCGGATAGATTGGATACAGAGACGGGCAAAAAAGACGCAGGATTGATGGCAAGGCGCAGTCCCAACAGGAGCTGCATCAATAAAAACGAAATGATTTCACGGCATTCAGGAAAAACAGCAAATTGGCACGTTTCCTGCCATGAAAGAAATGGCGACGTCCACAAGCGCAAGCGGAACGTTTGGGCGTCATTCTGAACAACAGTCAGTTAGGGAGAATATCATGCACATTATGCGTTACATCATGCCCGTACTGCTTGCTCTGGCTCTGGCTTTTCCTGCCATACCGGCACTGGCCGCACCGTCCCACAGCCACCGGGCCTGGCAGACCCAGAAATATCAGGCTTACAAGTATCGCAAGGCCAAAAAAGCCCAGAAGTATCATCAGGCCAAGCGGGCACAGAAATACCGTCAAGCCAAACGGGCACAACAGTATCGCAAGGCCCAGTACCAGAAGGCCCGTGCTTACCGGTATCACAAGCCTTATTACCGCTCCCGCCGGTGATGCTGTGCAGACAAGCGGTTAGCCTGTCACTGTCCGCCCTTTGTGGGCGGGCAGTTTTTTTGTTGGAATCTTCCGCCTTCAGGCAGAGGAGGATTCACGGTAGTGCCTGCCGCCTGATCGTATCCCGAAGCCCTTCAGGCACAAGTTCCAGCGCTCTGCTGTTCTGTTGCACAGCCGCAAGGCAGAGTGCCGAAGTCTTCAGCTCTTCTGGTACGAATTGCAGCGCCAAACCATCCTGCCGGACTGCTTCAAGGCAAAGTTCCGGCGTCTTCAGGGCTTCAGGAACGTATGCCAGCATCCGGCTGTATGCCTGGACTACGGTAAGGCAGAGTGCCGAAGTCTTCAGCTCTTCTGGCACGAATTTCAAGGCACAGCCATGCCGCCGTACAGCCGCAAGGCAAAGCTCCGGGGTCTTCAGTTCTTCTGGCACGTATTCCAGCGCCAAACCATCCTGCTGGACCGCTGCAAGGCAAAGTTCCCGGGTCTTCAGCTCTTCCGGCACGAATACCAAGGCAAAGCCCTGCTGTCGTACAGCTGCAAGGCAAAGCTCCGGGGTCTTCAGTTCTTCTGGCACGTATTCCAGCGTCCTGCTATTGTCCCGTACCGCTGCAAGACAAAGTTCCAAAGTCTTCAAGGCTTTCGGCACATATTCCAGCGCCCAGCCATTCTCCTGCACAGCCGCAAGGCAAAGCTCCGGAGTCTTCAGGGAATGCGGCACGTATTCCAAGGCCCCACCACTCTTCCGCACAGCTTCAAGACAAAGTTCCGGGGTCTTCAGGATGTCAGGCACATATTCCAGCGCATCACCAAAGCAGTCCAGTTGTACCATCTTGAAACAAAACGCTTTCTTATTCCACAGCTCTTTTTCTGTATAGTTCACTACCCAACTCGTCGCTTGCATAGCCTGAAGACAAAAATCCACTTCCTTCCACAGGGCTTCCGGTACAAAGTGCAAAGCCTCATTACTCTCATGGAGTGCCTGAAGGCAGAAGACGGGGTTCTGCCACAGGGACTTCGGCACAGAGTATAATGCAGTGTCACCTGCCTGTATCGCGGCAAGACAGATTTCCGCTGTCTTCAAGGTTTCTGGAACGTATTTCAAGGCCACACCTTCCCTTTGTGCAGCCGCAAGACAGATTTCCACAGTCTTGAGCGTTTCCGGTACAAACTTCAAGGCATAGCCATTCTGCTGGACAGCTGCAAGGCACAGCTCAAGTGTCTTCATATCTTCCGGCACATCTTCCAGTTCCAAACCTGATTTTTTCACGAGAGCCAGGTATTCTTGCAGGGACTTGTTGGATTTTTCCATGATAATCCTCTTTTTGAAACATTGCGAAACTTGTCAAAATTTACCCTTGTACTGTTCTCTTTCAATGCAAGTCCGGCATCTTCACTGCCAAGCGCCAGACAAGGCCAAAGGTGAAACAGAGCAGGGTCTGCAAACAGATATAGGTTACTGTCCAGCCGAAATGCTCGTACACCAGTCCCGGCAAATAGGTTCCCAAAAGGCCGCCCAAGTAAAAACAGGACAGGTACAGGCCATTGACCATGGCGCGGTCGACCTGACCTGCGTGGGTAGCCAAGGAGTTGACCAGCCCAGGACTCATGGCGTGAACCACAAACTGGCCAAAGGCCATGCCCCAGATGCCGGCAAAGACCACTCCCAACGAAGACGAGGCCAGGCTCAAGGCAGAGACCAGGTACACCAAGGCCCCAAAGACCAGAACCCGGGCACTGGTTTTGAAGAGTCGCTTCAACGGTGTGACAATCAGACCGGCAAGCAGTCCCACGGCATAGCCCGCGTACATGAGACCCACCAGGCTGTTCGAGTCGCCCTTGCCCAGTTCAGCCATGCGAAAGGGAAGCAGGTTGCCCACTGCGGCAAAGACACAGAGAAAGCAGGCTTCAGCCAGCACCAGACTGGGAACACCGGGCTGGCGCAAAATGGTCAGGTAATCGTGCAGGCGGGGACGCGAGGCTTTCCGGCCTTCGGGTCGTCTGATGTCCGGCAGCCGCCAGATGGCAGGCAAGGTCAGGAAAAAGAGGGCGCAGAAAAACACCAGGGTTTCTTTCCAGCCGAAAAACTCCGCGCCCACGCCGCCGCCAAAGCGCCCGGTCAGGGAACCAAGCAGGTTTACCGTGACGTATCCGGCCAAGGCCCGGCTCAAGTCCAGGTGACGGAACAGGGAGGAAATGGCGGTCATGACTGCGGTCAGCACCACGGGCGCCAGCAGGGCTTGCACGGTGCGGACTGCCATCAGGGTGTGGAAGCTGTCAGCATACCAGATGCCGATGCCAGTGAGACCCAGCAAGAATCCGGCAGTCAGAATGCCCCGTCTGATGCCCATGCTGTTCAGCAAAAGGCCCACGAAGAGCGGCGAAATGGAGAGCGAGAGCATATATACACCCACCACCAGCCCGGTCAGCCCCCGGCCTGTGCCGTAGGTCGCGCTGATGGTGTTGTACATGGGTTGGGGCGCGTATTCCAACGCAAAGCAACAGGTGGTAATGCACATCAGTCCGAGGTAGGCGTGCAGGGCCGAGTCCAGACGACGGCGCGGATGGGTACTGCTTTCCATGACAGGTCCTTGGGCCAGAAAGGCCCCATAAACAGGTCTTTGTGGCATTGTTTGCGGCAATGCTCTGGCGGTTGCCCGGCATTTGTGGCAGAGTGGATGCACAGGCGCGGCGCACAGTAGGCTGAAGCCCGCTTTTTTGCAACCGCACTTTTTCCTCCTTGAGGCAGACAAAATGACAAGGCAACAACAGGCCAGACTGACCCGCTATGCCTGGCTTTCCATAGCCACGGCGCTGCTGACCATTGTTCTGAAAACCGGCGCGTGGATGCTCACCGGCTCGGTAGGACTGCTTTCAGACGCGGTGGAGTCCATTGTCAACCTGGCTGGCGCAACTTTTGCGCTGCTCATGTTGAGCTATGCGGCCCGTCCAGCGGATGAGGGGCATCCCTTTGGTCATGGCAAGGCTGAATACTTTTCCAGCGGCTTTGAAGGGCTGCTCATCATCTTTGCTGCAGGCGCGATCCTCTATGCGGCTCTGAACCGCCTGCTGCATCCGGCGGAACTGAACCAGATGGGCGCGGGCGTGGCTGTGTCTGTGCTGGCCTCGGCGCTGAACTTCGCCACAGCCCGCATTCTGCTGCACGCGGGCAAGGTTCACGAATCCATCACCCTGGAGGCGGATGGCAAGCACCTGATGACTGATGTCTGGACTTCAGCGGGTGTGCTGGCAGGCATTGTCTGTGTGTGGTTGAGCGGCTGGTTTTGGCTGGACGCGGTGATTGCCGGACTGGTGGGCTTGAACATTCTCTGGGCAGGTTACGGCATTGTGCGCCGCTCCTGCGACGGTCTCATGGACGCGGCCCTGCCAGAGGAGGATATGCAGCGCATCCGGGAGGCCATGCAGCCCTACGAAAGGGAAGGCATTGCCTTTCACGCCCTGCAGACCAGGCGGGCGGCAGCAGAGCGCTTTGTGACTGTCCATATGCTGTTTCCGGGCGCATGGACAATCCACTGTGCCCACTGCCGGGCCTCGAAATTTGAAGAGGAAGTGACCAGGCTGCTGCCCCGCACGACTGTCACCACGCATCTGGAGCCGCTGGATGATGCGCGTTCCTACCGGGAACTGCCGGAGGAGTCCCGCCCGGTCCTGTCCCCCGAATGCCGGGGCAAGGGGAAAAAGTGCCGCTTTGTGTCCGGGAGACCGTGACACCAGCGTTCTGCAAGAGCTACATTCAAATCCAAATGTCGTCTTCTCTGCACCCTGCCGGGCTGCCCCATCGTAGCCTCTTTTTTGGAAAACAGGAGAATGAAGTGGCATAGCCCTTGCGGCTTTGGCGCAAAAAGGCAACATTCCCGAAAGGAATACCACCTTGGCACAGGACAGGGGCGCTTCTGCTGTTTGTCAACACTTCTGGAGCATGAGCCATGATTCAGGGTCACGGGGGCAATATCTTTGCCCTGGCGCGGGAACTGGGATGCCAGCCCGAAGACATCGCGGACATGAGTAGCAACATCAACCCACTGGGACCGCCGCCGGGCTTGCTGGCACACTTGCAGGCACATCTGACCCGCATAGGGACTCTGCCAGACGTGGACGGAGCCACAGGCTGCCGGGCACTGGCGCGGCTTTTGGACCTCGATCCGGACTGGATTCTGGCCGGTTCCGGGACCACGCAGTTCATCTACGAGGTTTGCCGGGTACTCAAAACCCGTCGGGCGCTGATCGTCGGCCCAACCTATGCCGACTATGCCGATGCCTGCCGGGGAGAGGGTGTATGCGCAGACCTGTTTCTGACCCAACCCGAAGACACCTTCCAGCCTGATCTGGCCGCACTTGAGACCCAGCTTGCAGGTGTGGACACGCTCTTTGTCTGCACGCCGAACAATCCCACTGGAAGCCTGACGCCGCTGGATGAGCTGGCAAATCTGGCCCGGCGACACCCGGCGCTCCGCCTGGTTCTGGACGCCTCCTATCTGCCTTTTTCCGAGCCGCAGCTTGCCGGAAGCCTCAAGCCTCTTGTGCAAGACGACTTGCGGCAGGTACTTGTACTCTGGTCTGGGTCCAAAATCTTTGCCATGCCCGGACTGCGCGCCGGTTTTCTGATCGCGCATCCCGATTTGCTGACCAGTTTCCGACCTCTTGCCCGGCCTTGGACCTTGGGCACGCTGGCCCAGGAAGCCATGCTCTTTCTGGCGGAAAACCGGGAAGCTGTGGAGCGCTTTGTCCGGGACAGTCACGCCTTTATCCAGCAGGAAAGGGCAGCGGTTCAGGCGCGGCTGGCAGACTGTGCCGAACTGCGCTGCCTTCCCTCTTCCACCTCGTTTTTCCTGCTGCACCTGCCGCCCGGCCTGCACGCGGAGAAGGTCTGTCAGGCGCTGCTTGCCAGGCGCGTCCTCATCCGCAACTGTGCCAACTTCACGGGACTGGACAGGCGCTTCATCCGTGCCGCCCTGAAGGACAGGGCGACCAACGCGCATTTTGCCGAACTGTTGCGTCACATTGTTCTGGAGCACCGCTCATGATGACCAATACCCTCTTGCTGCACTGGGCCGCATTGCCCACTGCCTTTTTCCTGGACCTCTGTCTGGGCGATCCCTCCCATGGTCACCCGGTGCGCCTGATGGGGCGCGCCATTGTCTGGGCTGAACCGCTGTGTCGCCGCCTGCCGCTCTCACCCCTTTTGGCAGGCGCGTGCTTTGCGAGTCTCCTTGTGTTGAGTACCTTTGCCCTTGGTCTGGTTGTAGTCACGCTGGCCTGGCTTATCCATCCTTTTCTGGGCTTTCTCGTGGAATGTGTTTTGCTCTTTTACTGCCTCTCTGCCCGGTCTCTGGCACAGGCAGCGCTGGAAATCCAGCTCCTGCTCCGGCATGGCAAGGTGGATATGGCCCGGATAGCGGTCAGCCAAATTGTGGGGCGGGACGTGGACCAATACGACGCGAACGACATCGCCCGCGCTACGGTGGAAACTGTGGCGGAAAATGTGGTGGACGGCGTTCTGGCGCCGCTCTTCTTTGCGATGCTGGGCGGTGCGCCGCTGGCCCTGACCTACAAGATGGTGAACACGCTGGATTCCATGGTGGGCTACAAAAACGAACGCTACCTGCTCTTCGGGCGCTTTGCAGCCCGGCTGGACGATGCGGCGGGTTGGCTGCCAGCACGGCTGGGCGTGGCCATCATCTGTCTGGCAGCAGCTTTTCTGTCCGGTATGTCAGCGCGACAGGCTTGGCGCACAGCCATCCGGGAAGGCCACCATCACTCCAGCCCGAATGCGGGTTTTGCCGAGGCTGCCTTTGCCGGGGCGCTCTCGCGGCGGTTGAACGGCCCCAACTTCTACGGCGGGGTTCTGGTTGACAAACCCTGGCTGGGCGCGAATTTCGCACCGGTACGACGGGACGACATTTTCCGCGCCTGTCGCCTGATGCTGGCCACTTCCACGGCGGGCGCACTCCTCGCCATCTGGGCACGGCTGGCCTTGCTGGTCTGGCTGGCCTAACCGCTGTGTTCGCAGGCTTGACCTTCTGATACAGCAAGAACTGGTCGAGCCTTGTCATCACGGAGTCCACTCCTGTGCATACTTCTTTGAGAGCGTTTCTACCGAGTCTTTGTACTGCCTTACTTTCACTGCTTCGCGGGAAAGTCACTTCGTTCAGCATAGTATAAAAAATGAAAAAGGAACTGATCTATTCTTTTTCGATGTTTCATCAAGCGCATTTTCTGTTTTTTCTATCCTCACAGTATCAGATAAAAATGTATTGCACTGTTGAGGATAGAGAATGAATCACTTTGATTCTTTGTTGCAAAACCTATAAATAAACATATATAAAATATATGGCATCCATAATCAGATAATGAAAAAACTTGAAAAAGAGAAACTTGACAAAATAAGCAAAGAGCAAGACAGCCAGTATGCCCGACAGACCTCCATACCTGTTTTGCCTCTCGCTCTTCGGCCTTGATGCAAGATTGGAGGCGGCGCTGTGTTTTTTGACAGCATCGGAAATTGTGGTGTGCCTGTCTAGGGAGTGTTTACTCGAACTAAAAAATGTATTTACAATAGTGTAATGAAT
>CAMNHX010000014.1 GCA_946539945.1 uncultured Desulfobulbus sp.
TCGTAGTCTTGGAGATTTTTTGAATGTTATCAGAATGTTACACTTGTGTAAACACGCCCTAGGTGATGGCGGTATGGTCGGAAACGGCGTTGCCGGAAACAGGGATATTGTACACGAAAAGCGGAAAGCGGTCAAAAAAGAGCGCGATTTTTCTTTGCAGGCCCGGCGAGGCCGCACAAAAAGCAGAAGATACAAGGCAAAGCAGCACCAGACTCAAGAGCAGGCCCCTTCTCCGTAGCTTGCGGGAAAGAGTTCAGGCCAGCGCCGGGCCAGCTCTGCGGCCAGCGGCACGGTGACTTCCCGCATGGAAGGGTCAGCGGCAGGCGAGGTGCGCAGTTTCAAAATATGCTGCCACTGGGCCAGATTGGCATACAGGATGATCTCCGTCTTGCAGGAGTTGGGCAGCACAGAACGCGCCGCTTGAGGCGTGGAACTTTCCAGCAGTTGCAGGTAGATTCGCTCGCAGTTGCGCATGGCCTCCTGCCAGAGGGCAAATTCCTGGCTACCTTCCGGGTAAAACAGGGGTCGGATAAAGGTGACTTCACCCCCGAAGCGGTCTGCGCCGTAACGGCAGTAGCGCTGGCTTTCCTGCAAAAAGGAGCAGGGCCGATGCCGCACCAGCTCATGGCTCACTGCCCGGTTGACTACAAAGCGCACAGCCAGAAAACGGTGTTCTGCCAGCAGTTCCGCAGGCAGTCTGTCCACCTCGGCAAGCGGCATTTTACGGATGGCAACGCCTGCCTTGGTCTTATGTCCGGCCTGAACCAGATCAGCAAAGAAGAGAGGGTGTCGTTCCTGCAGAAAAAGCCCCAGCGCTTGGATCAGTGCATCCTCTCCACCCGCTTGCACGAGTTCCCGTAAGGCGCGGATTGAGGCGGTAAGCAGCAGTTTGTTGCCGTCTTGCCGCGTGAGGCGCAAAAAACGGGGCTGACGGGCGTAGAGCGCGGTTATCTGCGCTTCCTCGCTGCACTGCACTGCCAGCGTGAAGACAGCCATTTCAAAGACTGAACTGTGCTGGAGCTGCAACATTTTGCGCACAAAGGGCACGGCTGAACCAGCATCAATGCGGGCTTCACTCTTGTAGCAAACGCGACCGCAGTGTTCCACATGGACAGCAAGATTCTGCTCTTCCAGATCGTCAAGAATGGCAAATGAAGGGGCAACAATACGCATGACTGGTTAGGATTTTCATGATTTCGTGGGTTAGAGCAATTCCATTTTCACTTTTTATGTCATGCTGAACGAAGCGAAGCATCTCCTGCCGCCTTTCCGGTATTCTCTATGAGATTCTTCAGCGCTTCGCGCTTCAGAATGACAGTAAAAAGACAAAGTGGAACCGATTTAAGTTGGATAAGTATAGGGTTTTATTTTTGAGAATTGCAAGAATATCCGCTGCACTATCACTATGAAACAATGAGTTCTGGTTTTTCAATGAAAAATCGCGGAGAAATTCAGTCTCATGAAAACAGAATGAAATAAAAAATACTTTATTTACTGAAAACAATATCTTCTTGACGCGCAAAAAAATATATTGTATCTTGTCCACTGTTTTGTGTTCTGTAAATTGATCCGAATATAATAAAATCATTCCCTAAAAATTTCCTGCTGAATGATACAGGAAGTTCGATGGACTCATGGAGTTATTATGTTACTGCAACAGCATCCTGCAACATCACTGATTATTACTACTTATAATCGCCCAGACGCATTGTCAGCAGTTTTACGTACAGCTATTGAACAAAGTATTTTGCCGGATGAAGTGATTGTTGCTGATGACGGCTCAAATGAGCAAACGAAGCAAGTTATATTATCATATAAGTATTGCTACCCCATACCGTTAAGGCATATCTGGAGACCAGATGATGGTTTTCGTTTGGCGGAATGTCGCAATCGAGCAATGGCAGTAGCAAATGGTGAATATATTATCCTTGTCGATGGAGATATGTTATTATCGAATAACTTCGTTGAAGATCATTTAAGTGTCGCTGAAAAAGGTGTGTTTGTACAGGGTTCCAGAGTGTTGTTGAGTGAGAAAAAGACAAATGAATTACTACAAACTCCTAATTTCAAGTTGCCTTGCTGGTATGAATCAGGTGTGATGAAACGAAAATCAGCTATACGTCTGCCATTGATTGCACGCGCTCTTGCCTGTCATAAAACAAAAAAGTTACGAGGTGTACGTGGATGTAATTGTTCTTTTTTTCTTGCAGAGGCAGTATCTATAAATGGTTTTAATAATGACTTTGTAGGTTGGGGGCGTGAAGATAGTGAGTTCGTCATTCGCTTTTTCAACCACGGTGGTTATCGAATTAATTTAAGATTTGCCGCCATTTCCTTTCATTTATGGCATAGAGAATCTTCAAGAACCGCATTAGCTGACAACAATATTCGCTTAAATCAAGCTATTGAACAACAGCTGACTTATTGTCAAAATGGAATTTCTTCATTTTTATAGAGCATTTCCGCCTTGTCTTTTTACTACTTTCACCTGCTTCGCTGGAAAGTCTGCATTTCCAGCGCACCAGCACAGTGAGAGCAGTCATGGAGAATACCAAGAAGGAGGTAGAAGATGGACTTTTACCGTGCTTCGCACTGAAAAATCGCTTCGTTCAGCATGACTGCCAAAGGGAAAGTAAAAAATGAAAACGGAAACGCTGTAGGACTTTCCTGATTGCATCGCTTTTTCACAGATTTTCCAAAACACTGGAATCATTGAGAGAAAAATGTGGAGAGGGGAGAGTGGAGTGGAAAGAAGTCACCTCCTCACTCCACTCTCCTCATCCTGCATTCTGGTTCAGTTCCCTGATCTTGTACAGCACCTCCAGCGCCTCCTTGGGTGTCAGGCTATCCGGGTCAAGATCGCGCAGAAACGCAGCCAAGGGGCTGTCCTGCTGCGGCAAGAGGGACATCTGCTGCGGTGCGGTTCTGGCGCTGATCCCCTTTCTCCGGGCAGGCGCAGCGCCCGACCTGTCGCGCTGCTCAATTCTGTGCAGAATAGCCTCGGCCCGGCGGATGACCGGAGTCGGCACGCCAGCCAGTCCTGCCACCTGAATGCCATAGCTCCGACTGGCCCCTCCTGCGGTCAGCTTGTGCAAAAACACGATGCTGCCGTTTTGCTCCCGCACAGCCACGGAAAAGTTCTGCACACCAGCACAGCTCTCCGCCAGATCGATCAGCTCGTGATAGTGCGTGGCAAAGAGCGTCTTGACGCCCATGCCGTTTTTGCTGGCCAAGTCCTCGGCCACAGCCCAGGCAATGGCCAGACCGTCATAGGTCGAGGTCCCGCGCCCTATCTCGTCCAGAATGACCAGGCTGTTTTCCGTGGCGTTATTCAGGATATTTGCGGTCTCGTTCATCTCCACCATAAAGGTGGATTGACCGCTGCGGAGGTTGTCCATAGCCCCGACCCTCGTAAAGATGCGGTCAGTCAGGCAGATGCTGGCCTGGTCTGCAGGCACAAAGCTGCCCATGTGCGCCATGAGCACGATGAGCGCGGTCTGCCGCAGAATGGTGGACTTGCCCGCCATATTCGGTCCGGTGATGATGTGCAGGAGGCTGTCCTTGTGATCCAGATGCACGCTGTTGGGCACAAAACGGCCTGGATCCAGGTTGCGTTCAATCACCGGATGTCGACCTTCCACAATGGAGAGAAAGCGGCCCTCGTTGATCTCTGGTTTGCAGTAGTGATGGCGCACTGCGCTTTCAGCCAGTCCGGCCAGCGCATCCACAGCGGCCAGATGCCCGGAGACAGCCAGAAGCCGCCTGCTTTCCGCAGCCACCTGGTCCCGGATGCGGGAAAAGAGTGTAAATTCCAGGTCCAGCCTTTTGTCCTGCGCTGTGGCGATGGACTCTTCCAGTTCCTTCAGTTCAGGCGTGATGTAGCGCTCCGCGTTGGTCAGGGTCTGCTTGCGGATGAAGTAGGCCGGCACTTTTTCCGCCTGACTGCGGCCCAGCTCAAAGTAGTAACCAAAAACCCGGTTGTAGCCGACCTTCAGCTTGGCAAGCCCGGATTTTTCGCGCTCCCTGACTTCAAGCTCAAGGATCAGCTTCTTGCCGTCCCGGAGCAGCAGGAGCAGGCGGTCCAGTTCTGGATCAAAGCCTTCCTGAATCATGCCGCCTTCCCGCAGGACAGGCGGCGCATCGTCCCGGATGGCCCGGACCAGCAAATCGCGCAGATCAGCCAGTGGATCAAAGTCTGCGGCAATCCCGGCCAGAAGCGGAGCTTGACAGCCTGCCAGCAGCGCTTGGAAGTCTGGAAGGTGCGAGAGTGAAAGGCCCAGGGCGTTCAGGTCACGGGCATTGCCCTGCCCCAGAACCAGACGGCTGCACAGGCGCTCCAGATCGCTGATTCGGGAGAGCAGAGTGCGCAGTTGCGCCCGCAGTTCACTCTGGGAGACCAGTTCTTCCACCGCATCCAGTCGGGCAAGAATGTCTGCTCGCGTTTTCAGGGGAAAGAGCAGCCAGTTGCGGAAGAGTCGTGCGCCCATGGGCGTGGCAGTCTGGTCCAGGGTGTCCAGAAGCGAACCGTCCCGCCTGCCTTCTGCCAGGGTCTCGGTCAGTTCCAGATTGCGGCGGGAGGACTCGTCCACAATCAGAAACTCGCTCTCTTGCAGGGGATGCAGGCGGTCAATGTGGTCCAGCGCGGTTTTCTGGGTCTCCTGCACGTATGCCAACAGCGCACCTGCTGCCTGCAAGGCAACAGTGAAGTGTCCGCAACCAAAGCCGACCATGTTCACGGTGCGGAAATGCTCCTGCAAGACCGCGCCAGAACTGACCGCCTCAAAGCGCCCCTCTGGCCGAAAGGTCAGGCAAACAGAGGCAAGTCGGTTTTTGATTGCCTCCAGCAGTTCACCCTCTGTTTCAGCCATGTTTTGTGGCAAGAGCAGTTCAGCGGGCCGCATCCGGGCCAGTGCGTCCAGAAGCGGTTCTGTTGAGCCATCCAGAACCACTTCACTGGCCAGAAAATGCCCAGTGGACACGTCCAGAAAGGCCAGTCCAGCCAGCCGCTTTCTGGACCTGCCCTTCTGCGCGTTCAGCATCAGGGCGCAGAGAAAGCAGTCCTGCTTTTCGTCCAGCAGCTGATCTTCAGTGGTCACACCCGGTGAGATCACCCGCACCACCTCGCGCCGGACAATGCCCTTGGCTGCTTTCGGGTCTTCCACCTGCTCGCAGAGCGCCACCCGGAAACCAGCCCGCACCATCTTGGCCAGATAGCTGCCCAGCGCGTGATAGGGCACGCCACACATGGGAACCTTGACCTCATCGTCACGGCTTCGGGTGGTGAGCGCAATACCCATCACCCTGGCCCCCAGTTCAGCATCATCCAGAAACATCTCGTAAAAGTCGCCCATGCGGTAAAAGAGAATCGCATCCGGGTTCTGCTTTTTGATCTCCAGATACTGCTGGAGCATGGGCGTCATCTTGGGGCCGGGCTTCATGGTTGTAGGACTCAAGGGGCAAGCCGTCTTCTGGCGTATTCAAAGAAAATGACCGCAGCCGCAGCCGAGGCGTTCAGCGAATTGAAGCTGCCGCTCATGGGAATGGTAAAGAGCTGGTCGCAGCGCTTTTGCACCAAAGGCCGTATGCCCTTGCCTTCGCCGCCAATCACGAGGCAACTTGCCTCCGGGAACTCTGTGGCGTAGAGCGAAACAGCCGCAGGATCCGCCACTGCCCCGAAAACCCAGTAGCCGCGCTCTTTCAGGCTGCGCAAGGTTTCCGCCACATTGGCGACCCGGCAGACCTGCAGGTGGCTGACTGCGCCTGCCGAGCTTTTGGCCACGGTTCCGCCCAAAGGGGCGCTGCGGTCTTTGGGCAGAATGATGCGCGAAAAACCCGCTGCCAAGGCAGAGCGCATGATGGCTCCCAGATTGTGCGGGTCCTGGATGCAGTCCAGAACCACCAGAGGGGGCTTTCCCTCTGCAAGCAGGGCTTCCAGCGGCAGACTCGGCACAGCGGCCAGCCGGGCAACAAGGCCCTGGTGTCTGACTCCCGGCGGCACACCCAGCCGGAATTCCGGCACAAAGCGCACAGGCAGGCCCTGGGCGCGGGCCAGATCGATCAGTTCCTGAACCCGGAGACTGGCCTTGCCCTGGACCACGCGCAGTTCGTGCAAACTGCGCTCTGGCTGATGCAGGGCCTCGGCTACCGGATTCAGCCCCCAGATGAGTTCTGCCTGAACGGATTCAGCTTCAGGGACTGGTCTGGACTGCTGTTTTGCCGCAAAGGGCTTTTTGGCGCTTACCACAGCTTGGCCGGTGCAGGTTGACCGTTCGGCATACGGCGGTGTTGCAGCCGTTCAGCAATGATGATACTGCGAAAGGCTGTAATGGCGTCTTGCAACACGTCATTCACAATCAGGTACTTGTAGTCAGGCGCGTGACTCATCTCCTTGCGGGCGTTGCGCAGACGCAGGACAAAGCTCTCTTGCGTTTCTGTGGCCCGGCGTTGCAGGCGCTTGCTCAACACGTCCACAGAAGGCGGGCAGAGAAAGATACTGATGGACTCTGGTCTTTTGGCAAGCACCTGTTGCGCTCCCTGCACGTCAATGTCCAGAAGAATGTCCAGCCCTTGGAGTTGCTTGGTTCGCACTTCGTGGACGCTGGTTCCGTACAGGTTATCGTGAACCTGTGCCCATTCCAGAAAGCCGCTTGGCTCCTGATCGCGCAGGGCCAGAAAGCTTCGCTTGTCGATGAAATGATAGTCCTCTCCATCCCGCTCACCGGGACGGGGTGCTCTGGTGGTGTGGGAAACAGAGAAGGCCAGTCCCGGCACAGTGGCCAGAATTTCGTGGGTAATGGTGGATTTGCCGCTGCCCGAAGGCCCGGAAAAAATAAAGAGCAGTCCGTGTGGCGGGTTCATGACTCCTTCTCCAGTCGATCCAGCTTGAGGACCGGGTTGTGCGCTTCCCTGGTCAAAAGGGCCAAGCGCTGGGTAATGGTGTCCGGCTGCACCGAGGACAGCACCAGATGGCCAGAATCCAGAATGATGATGGAACGGGTGCGGCGACCTTCGGTCACGTCAATCACCTTTTTTTCCTGCCGCGCCTCTTCCTTCAGTTTGCGCACTGGCGCGGACCCAGGGTTGACCACAGCCAGAATGCGGCTGATCTTGACCGCATTGCCGAAGCCCACATGCAAGAGCTGGTTGTCCATGGCTATTCGAGGTTTTGCACCTGTTCGCGGAGCTTCTCAATATCGTTTTTCATCTCCACGCCCAGTTGCGCAATGTCGGCATTGGCAATCTTGGAACAGAGCGTGTTCACCTCGCGCAAAAACTCCTGCAAGAGAAAGTCCAGTCGCCTGCCCACTGCCTCATCCAGATCCAGAAACCGGACAAACTGGGCAATATGGCTTTTCAACCGGGCGATCTCTTCAGTCACGTCGCTCTTGTCTGCCATGATGGCGCATTCCTGCGCCAGCCGCATGGGATCCAGATCAACACCTGCCAGAAGCTTGCGCACCCGCTCACCCAGCTCATGCTGACGTTGCTGCAGGATTTCGGTCTTTTGCGCGGCAATGCGGTCCACTGTAGATTCCAGCGCACGCAAGAGTCCTGCAAGTTCAGCCTTCAGTTCCAGACCCTCCTGCTGACGCATGGTCTCACAGGAGATCAGGGCCTTGTTCAGGGCTGTGCTGGCCAGCGCCCATTCTTCGTCCATGTTGGGCGGCACTTCCTCCAGACTGATCAGATCGCGCAGGGTCAGCATGTCAGCCAGCCGGATGCCGCCTTCCAGCGCAAAGGCGTGGTGCAGGTCCAAAAGGCAGTCGTGGTACTGTTGCGCCAGTTCCCGGTTAAGCCGCAGGCGTGCGCCTGCCATCTTTTCTCCGCTCACAGTCAACTGGACTTCAACGTGCCCCCGGGTCAGGTGAGCGGCTACCTGCTTGCGGACCGGCTCTTCAAAGCCCGCATAACCACGGGGCAAGGCAATTTTCTGATCCAAAAAACGGTGATTGACGGTGCGGACTTCCGCTACCCAGAGGTGTTCCGGGCTGCCGGCCTCGCCGCGGCCAAATCCTGTCATGCTTCGGGTGGACATAGCGGTTCTGTTGTGCTGAAGGTTCAGGGGCAGGCGGCCAGCAGTTCAGGGGCACTTGTCGTGGCTGTGCCGATCTTGCCCACCACAAGGCCTGCGGCATGGTTGGCCAGCATGGCAGCGTCGCACAGGGTCGCTCCTGCAGCCAGTGCTAGGGCCAGGGTAGCGGCCACGGTATCACCTGCGCCGGTCACGTCAAACACCTCACGGGCCACGGTAGGGATGAACTGCAAGCAGGGCGTATCGCCCTCCAAAAGCACCATACCGCCGCTGCCCCGCGTGATGAGCACTGCGGTACAGGACAACTCGCTCTGAATGGTCCGGGCTGCGGCCAACAGGTTTTCCTCGCCGCGAATGGGCAGACCAGACATCTGCGCTGCCTCGTGGTGGTTTGGCGTGACCACGGTTGCGCCGGTCAAATGCGCCATGTTGACCGGCTTGGGATCCACCACCCAGGGAATGATCCGGCCTGACTGCCGCGCCTGGTCCAGGGCGTGCCGCAGGGCCTGCATGGTACTTTCGCCGACCATGCCCTTGGCATAGTCGCTAACCAGAACCGCGTCAAAGCGGGCCAGGTTCTGGTCCAGCCAGTCCACCACCTGATGCAGGGCATCAGAGGGCAGGGGGCCGCACTCTTCCCGGTCAATGCGGACAATTTGCTGACCCTGGGCCAGGACCCGGGTTTTCAGGGTGGTGGGGCGCTCTGTGCGGACAATGCCTGCTCCCCTGTCGCCCCGGGCTGCCAGGGCAGAGAGCACCCAGTCTCCTGCCTCGTCTTGGCCGACAGTGCCGCAGAGTTCCGCCTGTCCGCCCAGGGCGACAATGTTGTTGAGTACATTGGCGCTGCCGCCCAGGAGGTATTCCTCCTGCTGCACGTTGACAACCGGAACCGGCGCTTCAGGGGAAATGCGCGAGACCTTGCCCCAGACAAAGTGGTCAAGAATGATATCCCCGATCACCAGTACGCGGAGACCGGCGAATCGGGGAACAAGAGTATGCAAATCAGGCATGAATGCGCGAGCCGCTTACTTCATGGCAGCGTCAAGCGCCTTGGTGACTTCAGGGGTGATGTCGTGCTGGCCAGAGGCAAAGAGAATGGCGTTGCTCGGCAGGATCAGGTCATAGTTGCCGCTCTTGGCAATGTTCTGGATCACGCTTTCCAGCTTTTGCAGCACGGGCTGGACGTGGCGTTCCTGCAGCTTGCGCAGTTCCTGGGTAGCCTCGCGCTCCTTGTTGCCCAGTTCAGCGCTCTTTTTCTGGAAGGCAGAGAATTTCTCCTGCTTGACGCTGTCGCTCCAGGCGGAATTCTTCTTCTCAATCTCCTCGCGCATGGCAATGAGCGCGTTCCGGTCCTTCTTGAAGGTGGCGTCGTAGGACTTCATCTTCTGCTCGATCAGGCTCTGCGCCTTCTTGCCCGCGCTGGAGGTGGTCAGCACCTTCTGCATGTTGACTACCCCGATCTTGAGATCAGCAGCTTGGGACTGGCTGGCAAAACCGGGGCAGATGAGCAGGGCAGCGGCGCACAGCCCGGTAGCCATGTACTTGAAACCTTTCATGGGAAAACTCCTGGTCAAAAATTTGTCTGGTTTGTGTGGCCTTTGTTTCATAGGCCAATTGATTTTACCAGCCGCGCCCGGCTTCGGCAAGGCGCAGCGGCAAAAGAAAAAAACCGGATGGGACAGACCCGATCCGGTTGACGCTCTTCAGGCAGGGCAGTCTAGCGGTTGGTGACCACGAAATCAGCGCGTCGGTTCTGCGCCCAGGACTCCTCGTCTTCGCCAAAGGCCACGGGCTTTTCCTCGCCAAAGCTGATGGTGTGCATTCTGGACAGGGATACACCTCGCCCTGCCAGTTCCTTTTTGGCACTCTGGGCGCGGCGCTCGCCCAAGGCCAAATTGTACTCCTTGGTTCCGCGTGAATCGCAGTTGCCTTCCACGCGGATGGCAAGTCCCGGATTGTCGGTCAGAAAGCCGGCATTGCTCCCGATGCGGGAAAGCTGTTCGCCCATGATGCTGGAACTGTCAAATTCAAAGTAAACCGGGACCATGGGACCAGTCGTGCGGCCTTCCATGATGCCGGGAATACCTGTACTGTCCAGACGCTCGGCCACCATGCCTGCTTCCGACCTGGCTGGTGGGGACATGAACTGCTCCGGCAGCACGGTTCTGGGTTCCTTTTTGCTACACCCGCCTGCGCCCAGACCGCAGGCCAGCAGCACGGCAGCACCGACTACCAACGCATTCTTCCCTCTCATCTCTCTCTCCCCGGGGGATAAATCAGAACGTCTCAAGTTTTCCGCGCCCAAGTTTCCAGCCGGAAACCGGAATCAGAATAAACATAAAATTCAAAATATTCTACTTCGGGGGCACAGAAATTCAATATTTTTTGTCACCCCGGAAAAAGGGGCGAAAAGCTTGATCGCAATCCCCGGTTTGAATTGCGTATTGAGGGAAACCGTTTACCGGGCTGCGCGGAAAGCCCTGCTCTTCAGGGCGGGGATGTAGAGCGCGAACCCACTTGCCTTTTTCCGGGCCTTCGCTTATTCTCCCCCTCCGGCGGCAGGACATGCCGTGTCAGCCTGTGGAGAGATAATGAGACCTGGGGGAATAGGGGCTTGGTTCGCAACCGTAAAATTCCCCACATTGGG
>CAMNHX010000015.1 GCA_946539945.1 uncultured Desulfobulbus sp.
GGGCAATCAGCATAATGCGGAACCCTATTCAGCCCTGTTTCAAGCGTCCAGTCCGAAGGACGGAAACGGAAGGCTTTTGGGCAAAAACTCACCAATTTGATGAGATTTGCACAGATTTGAAAAGATTCTACGACAACTGTTCAAACCCCTTTCAGCGCAGCGACTCTTCCTTGAAGTGCGAAGGAATCTCCGGGTGGAAGGTGGAAAGCGGCAAGGGATCAAAGGAAAGGCGACCACTGCGCTTCAGTGTGAGTGTGCCCCGAACCAGACGCCCCTCCACCTCGGTGAGCTTGGGCCAGAAATAGCCGGTTTTCCGATCCCGGTCATATCCGGTGTAACGCAGGTCCAGCAGGATGCCCCCCCTGTCCTTGGCCAGAATGTGCCGGGCTACAAGACCACTTTTTTTATCCAGCAAGAGATGGTGGTTCAGACCGCCTTCTTTCCAGAAAAACCAGTAGCCACTTTTCTCCGGGTTCTGTTCAGCCCGGATGCCGTAGGCAGGCAGTTTTTCCACCCTCCCGCCTAAAAGCGGCATGAGGCTGGAAATCGCCAGCGGTTCGGGCACGTGCTTCCGCCACAAAGGGCCGTTGACCGCACCACGTTGCACAGTCGCTGCCCGGTTGTCCACCAGGGTAAAGTTCTGCCCGTCCGCCACAGCCAGATACAGGAGACGCCCCAAGGGATCAAGCGCGGAAAAGCGCAGCATGTCTGGTGCTTCCATTTGCAGCTGCGTCTCTGTCTTGCCGCTTTGCCCCATGATGTCCCAAGCCAGATCATAGCCGGTGTCCACAGAGGAGGAAGGCATGGCAGAGGCAAAGTCGTGCAGCCGGGACAGGGCGCTTTGCTGTTCAGCAGGGTTGAGTGCTGCTGTCTTCGGTAGAGAGGAGCAGCCTGCCAACAGGGTCAGCAGGGCAAGGCCAGGGAGAAGAGCGGAAAGGGAGCGGATACTGCGAAAAAGAGTCGCCTTCATGGGATGCTCGATGCTTTGGGAAGGGAGTTGGACGGGTCCAGTTCGTCAATTTTCCTGCGCACCCGCTGGCGCAGGGCTGCATCGCTGTTGTCGTCGGTAAGTTCCAGGGCTTTTTTGTACGCTGCCAGGGCAGCCTCCCGCCTGCCCTCTGCCAAGCACACCTCTGCCAGATGCTCCTGCACTTCGGGGTCTTCGCTTTGCTGACTGGCCTTTTCCAGTTCAGCCAGGGCTTCAGCCTTCCGACCCAGCCGGTAGAGTACCCAGCCCAGACTGTCGCGGATGGCGGGATTATCCGGTTGCTGCGTCAGGGCACGACGGATATAGCCCAGCGCCTTCTCCAGATTGATGCCTGCGTCTGCCCAGCTGTAGCCGACAAAGTTCAGCGCACCGACATGATCCGGGTCAAGGTCCAGGAGCCGGTTCATGACAGAGAGGGCTGCGGTGTGTTCGCTCTTGTCTTCCAGAAAGACGCCGTAGGCGTACAGGAGTTCTTCGTTGTCCGGGTACTGCTCAAGCCCCTGCTCCAGGACCTTGCGGGCCACAGCGCTCATGCCCTGCTGCTCGTGCAGCCGGGCCAGCAGGGGATACATGGCCGGATGCCGCGTAATGGTTCCTGCGATGTTGCGCTCCAGAAAGAGTACCGCGTCATCCACCCGGTTGAGGCGCTCGTACAGGCTGACCATCAGTGCCAGGGCCTGCGGGTATTCCGGGGCGCGGTTATCGATCAGGCGGACCTGCCGGAGCGCTTCTTCATCCTTGTGCTCCTGCTGCAGGATGGCCACCAGAAGAAAGCGGGCGCTGCTGCTGTTGTCACGCTTGATGGCCTGTTCCAGAAGCTGGCGTGCCTCCTCGTAGCGCTTGTGCTTGACGTGGATACGGGCCATGGTCTCGTCCACCCAGAGTCGCTTGTCTGGCGACTGCCCCAGTTTGCGCAGTTCCTCCAGGGCCTGATCGTCCTTGTTCTGACCGAGAAGCAGCCGGATCAGTTCCAGGCTGGCGTCTTCGCTCTCCTCCTCCCGGCTGATGATGTCGCGGTACAGGGCTTCAGCCTCATCGTAGCGCCCCTGTTGCGTCAGCAGTTCTGCCTGTTCCGCCTGCACTTCAGCCGACCAGTTGAGTTCCAGCGCCCGGGCATAGTGGGCAAAGCCGGCTTCCAGATTTCTTTCGCCCCGTAACAGGCGGGCCATAAGCAGGTGCGCCTGATAGGATTTGTCATCCTTGCCCAGAATACGCTCCAGAATGGTGCGCGCCTCGTCCGGGTGATTGGTGACCATGTACATTTCCGCCAGCGGCAGGGTCACAGCAGGATCATCCGGGTGCAGGGACTGGATGCGGCGGAACTGTTGCAAGGCTGCTTCAGTCTTGCGCTGGCCCAGAAGGATATTGGCATAGAGCAGGCGCATCTCCAGATTGTCCTGGTTCTTGGCCAGAAAGGCGTGCAGCCACAGGGCTGCCTCGTCCGCCCGATCCAGCCGGAGCAGCAGGATGGGAATCTTGCCCTGGACATAGGTTGCCTTGGGATCACAGATGACTGCCTTTTCGTAGGCTTCCAGCGCCTCTTCAAACTCCAGTTGCAGCTCGGCGTTGCGGCCCCAGAGAAAGTAAAAGTAGGAGCAGGCTGTATCGGTTTCGTCAGCAGCAGGTCCGCCTGCCCGGATGGTCTTGGACGCCGGATGGCAGGCGCAAAGCAGCAGGGTCAGGACCGCGCAGAGAAGGGAGAGGCGCACTGCACTCACAGGCATGGCCAGCCCCGACTCTGCAACAGGGTCAGCGCCAGTTCCCGGATCTGCGCCTGCACGATCTGACTTCCGGCGCTACTGTCAATGCGTCTGATGCAGGGGTGGGTAAAGGAGGAAAACACCCGGTCAACCTGAACCAGCCTGTCTTCCTGTTCAAAGTCATTGGGCGCTTCGCCCCGGTTTTCCCGGATACGGCGCACAGCCTCGCTGGGCGGCACACGCAGGATCAAGGTCAGGTCAGGTTCTGGCGCAAAGGCATTCAGGGCAAAAATCTCGTCCACGTCCATCCCGACAGCGCCCTGATAGGCAGCATTGGAAAAGTAGTAGCGGTCAGTGAGGACAACCTGCCCGGCTTCCAGGGCTGGATTGATGCACTGGACCACGTGGTCCCGGCGGTCTTGCAGGAACAGGTCCAGTTCCGCGTCCCGCCCCAGTTCCTCCCGCCGGTGGAAGTAGGCGCGGATTTTTTGACCGCAAGGTCCTTCGGTTGGCTCGTGGGTTTCCACCACCACTGCGCCGCGTTCCCGCAAAAAGGCGGCCAGTTTGCGCAGATGGCTGGACTTGCCGCAGCCGTCTATGCCTTCAAAGGCGATCAGGAGACCGCGTCGTTCAGAGTTCGTTGGCATGGCGTTTCCTGTTTCTGACAATGTCCTGGGCCATGAGAACAGCGGCTTTCAGGCTGTCGGCCCGGGCAAGACCCTTGCCTGCAATGTCGTAGGCTGTGCCGTGATCCACAGAGGTCCGCACCAAAGGCAGGCCCAGAGTGACGTTGACCCCATCGTCAAAGTGAACCAGTTTGAAAGGAATCAGCCCCTGATCGTGATACATGGCAACTACCGCGTCAAAGTGCCCCTGCATGGCCTGATAGAACAGGGTATCCGGCGGCCAGGGACCGCTGAGTTCCACTTCAGGCATCAGGCTTTGGGCCAAGCTCATGGCAGGCTGGATGACGAGGAACTCCTCATCGCCGAACAGGCCCTGCTCCCCGGCGTGGGGATTGCAGGCTGCCACTGCAATCCTGGGATGGTCCAGGGCAAAGTCCCGCTTCAGGCTGGCGCCGGTTGACAGGATGCAGTCGCTGATCCGTTCTGATGTCAGCAGGCGCGGTACAGCCTTCAGGGACTCGTGAATGGTAACCAGGGCCACCTTGAGCCTTGGCCCGGCCATCAGCATGTGAACTCCCTTGGTTCCTGTCAGCGAGGCCAGCATTTCGGTATGTCCGGCAAACCGATAGCCTGCTGCCTTGAGACTGAACTTGCTGATCGGACAGGTGATCAGGGCTGCGGCCTGGCCTGCCAGAATCAGGGAAACTGCGGTTTCTACGTAGCAGGCCATGGCCTGACCGCTGGACGCATCCGGCTCTCCCCAGGCCAGCTTGTTGAGATCAGCAGAGTCCACCTGCAAGACCGGCACTGTTTTGGGGGTTATCGGCTCACCGGGCTGCCAGGGCTTCAGGGCAAGCCGTCTGTGGCCGGTGATCCGGGCTGCCAGACGCAGGCGCTCCATATCGCCCACAACCACGGTCGGCTGTTCGGGATCCGGTTGCCAGCCGCTGTCGCTGGCAAAGAGGCGGGTGATGATCTCCGGGCCTATGCCTGCCGGGCAGCCCATGGAGATGAGTAAAGGGGCGTTTGCAGCGGCAGCCTTGATCCTCCTTGCAGCCATGCTCCTCCTTGTGTCCTACAGGACAGCGTCAAAGGCGTTTTCAATCTGTTCAATACCAACAACCAGTCCCCGACTGTCCAGCAGCACGGCAAGCACGTCAAAACGGGCGGTACACTCGCCCAGACCGGCCTGCATCATATAGTCCAGGGCGATTTTTGACAAGCGCCGCTGCTTGGTCAGGGTGACAGCCTCGGCAGGCGCGCCAAAGCGGGCGGAGGAACGGGCCTTGACCTCGACAAAGACCAGCAAGCCCTCTTTTTGGGCCACTATGTCCAGCTCGGCAAAGGTCCGGCGGAAGTTGCGGGCAAGAATACGATACCCTTGGGCCTCCAGATGACGGGCTGCCGCGTCTTCGCCAGCCTGCCCGAGGCTGCGGCGTACCGGTCTGCCCATCAGCGCCCCCGCTTGCGCTTACCCGTTTTTTTCTTGTTCATGGCTGCCTTGAGCAGCTCTGCTGCCTCCTTGCGGCCATTCTGTTCAGCGTAGTTCAGGGCAGTCTTGCCTTCCGCGCTTTTGAGCGCCGGGTTGGCGCCAGCCTCCAGAAGGACGCGGAGGTTGTCCGGGCTTTCTTTCTGCAAGGCCAGCATGAGCGCAGTGCCTCCCTCCTCATTGGCAGCGTTCAGATCCGAGCCAGCCTTGATCAGCACACGAAGACTTTCCGGCTCGTTTTTCGCAGCTGCAATCATCAGGGCTGTCACCTTGTGCGGCCCCTTGGCCTTGACCTCTGCGCCTGCATCCAGCAGTGCTTGGAGACTTTCCGCTTTGTTGTGGCCAGCAGCATCCATGAGCAGGGTCCAGCCTGCGCTGTCCCGGGCCTTGGGGTCTGCGCCTGCCTCGACCAGGAGCTTGATGACTTCCGGGCTGTTACTGTAGGCAGCGGCCCGAAGAGGTGTCCAGCCCTTTTTGTCCTGGGCCTTGGGGTCTGCGCCCGCATCCAGAAGCGCCTTGACGCTGTTCAGCGAGTTCCTGTAGGCCGCAAGGATGAGCGCGGTTTCCTCCTGCGGACCCCTAGTGTGTATATCCGCGCCAGCCTCCAGAAGCGCCCTGACGCTGTCTGCTGCGTTGTCCCTTGCCACTGCCATCAGAGGCGTCTCACCCTTGCTGTTCGGTCCATTGACCTTTGCGCCCTCTTGCAGGGCCTTTTGAATTTCCCTTGGCCGCGCCCTGCGGCACAGACTGACAAACTCCTCTCCTGACAGAGCGGCGGCTTTCCGGGTTGCAGATGCGGTCGTTTTCTGGCCCCTGTCTGTTCCGGCCCCGGGCTTTTTCTGGTCCTGGTCGCAGGCAGACAGCGCCAGCAAAAGCGCCAGTGCATAGACCAGGATGCGGAAGACCTTGTGGGTCAACAT
Source organism: uncultured Desulfobulbus sp. (assembly GCA_946539945.1). GTDB lineage: Bacteria > Desulfobacterota > Desulfobulbia > Desulfobulbales > Desulfobulbaceae > Desulfobulbus. The sequence continues at coordinate 5,724 of CAMNHX010000015.1, forward strand.
CATACATTCTCCTGAAAATGGCGGCAGAGGACCTCAATCCACCTGCACAAACTCTTTTACGCCCCGAAAGGTCCTGCGGTGTTCAGGGCAGGGGCCAAAGCGGGCAATGGCTGCCCGATGCGCCTGGGTGGGATAACCCTTGTTCCGCGCCCAATTGTACTGCGGATGGCGCTCGTGCAGCTGCTGCATGAGCCGATCCCTGGAAACCTTGGCCAGAATGGAGGCTGCTGCAATGGAGGCGCTCTTGCTTTCACCGCGCACCAGCGCTTCCTGGGGTAGGGCCAGATCGGGAACGGTAAATTTGCCGTCCACCAGCAGGCAGGCAGGCAGGCGGCCCAAGCTGTGCGCACAGTCCAGAACAGCCCGCTTCATGGCCAGAAGCGAGGCTTGCAGGATGTTCAGTGTGTCAATTTCTTCTGGTGTGGCCAGTCCCAAACCAAAGACAGCCCTGTTTTCGTGCAGGGTCTGGAACAGCGCTTCCCGCTCGGGTTCTGTGGTTTTTTTGGAGTCACGGAAGACTTGATAGTCACAATCTGGCGGCAGAACAACGCAGGCAGCCACCACCGGACCAGCCAGCGGTCCGCGTCCGGCCTCATCCAGTCCGGCAACCGGCGTCAACCCGCGAGCCGTAAGCGCCCGTTCCAGACTGAAGGTGTCAGCCTGCTTGCTGTACTCCTCTGCAGGCAGAAGGGCGGGAAGAGCCTTGGGCGTTCTGGGCATGACAGCAAAAGGGGTGAAGGCAAAGGTGGTCTCTAAAAAAAAACTCCGAAGACCTGATGCAGGGGCGGCAGGATCGCCTTGCAAAAGGACTTCGGAGCAGCACAAGGGTGCGCCGGAGCGACCCGCCGTTTTACTTGTTCAGGCCACGCTCGCGAATTCGTGCAGCCTTGCCGCGCAGGTTACGCAGATAGTAAAGGCGGGAACGCCGCACCCGGCCACGGGTGACAATCTCCACCTTTTCCAGACGGGGTGAGTGCAAGGCAAAGGTCTTTTCCACGCCCACACCGTGGGAAATTTTGCGCACGGTAAAGGTGGCGTTCATGTTGCCGCGCTTGCGGCGAATCACGACACCCTGATAGGCCTGCACGCGCTCCTTGTTACCCTCAATAATGCGGATATGCACCCTGACCGTATCGCCGGGGCGGAAGTCGGGCATATCAAAGCGCATTTGCTCCAGATCAATTTTTTCAATCACATTCATAAGACTACCCCTTGACAGGTCTATGGCGTACAGGACGCCGCTGGTTGTACAGGTTTTTGCCGCTCACCGGGCCGGACACTCGCGCCAGTCCCCCATGAGACGATCAAGCATAATGGCTGCTGCCGCACGAACTGGCAGATGGTTGTAGGCATCTGCACCCCGTATGGGCGGCAGGACTGCGTCAGCAGCAGCCAGAATTTCCGGGGCCAGCCCCCAGCCTGTGCCAAAAAGCAGGAGAAAGGGCCTGCCCTGCTTGAGTTGGTCTCGCATGACAGCAAAGGAAAGCGTTTCCTGCCCGACACCCTCCCGGGCGCAGGTGGCTACCACAGTCACCTGCCCTGTGCCCGGTTCGCGGTTGATGGTAGATACCGCGTCTTCCAGACAGGCACAGACCCGGATCAGTCCCAGGGCCTCGCCCCGATCCGGGTTGGACTCTGCGCCGTAGCCTTCCCGCCAGTGGCTGACAATCTCCCTGGCTATCTGCTGCTGCTCAACAAAGGGCGTAACCAGCCAGTAACGGCGCACGCCGAAGGTCCGGGCTGTTCGGGCAAGGTCATGCAGATCCAGATTGGTAATGGCGGAGCCAATGGTCTCACCCTGCCGGTTCAGCACCGGATAGTGGATCAGGGCCAGTTCAAGCCAAGGACGGTGCATGGCGTGCTCCTGCCTCTTCCACGGCTGTCAAGAGACCTTCCTTGCGCAAGAGCCTGCTCTCCTCCTGACTCAAAAGCAGACCGGAGAGCAAATCGGGCCGTCGGGCCAAGGTAATCCGTACAGACTCCACAAAGCGATGCCGCGCAATCGCGGCATGATCACCGGACAGCAGCACTTCAGGCACTGCCACACCTGCAAATTCAGGTGGTCTGGTGTACTGGTGGTGCTTCAGGAGACTGCGGCTGAAGCTGTCCTTTTCCGCAGAATCCGCACAGCCCAAAGCGCCCGGCAAAAGCCGACAGACCGCATCCACAATGACCAGGGCAGCCAGTTCACCGCCGCTCAACACATAGTCACCAATGGAGCATTCCTCGTCCACAAAGCGCATCGTGAAGCGTTCGTCCACACCTTCGTAGCGCCCACAGATCAGGACAAGCTGGTCAAAAGTCGCATACTCCTGCGCCCTGCGCTGGGAAAAGACCGCACCCCTCGGACTCATGAGTACTACCCGCCGCTTGCCCGCCACAGGCGGCACAGTCGCCAGACAGGCAGCCAAAGGCTCTGGCTTCATGACCATACCCTCGCCACCGCCATAGGGGCGATCGTCAGTCATCTGGTGGCGATCCGTGGCGTAAGCGCGGACATTGTGAATGCCAATGTCCAGAATACGCGCCTCCCGTGCCCGCCGGACAATGCCTTCATTCAGGGGCGTGGTGAAAAAATCCGGAAAAATGCCGAGCAGATCGATACGCATCAGGACTCAAAGCGTTGCATCCGGGTTCAGCAGACCTTCCGGCAGATCAAAGGTCACGGTTTCTGCATCCACCTGCACGATAAAGGCAGCCACTGCCGGAATCAGCACATCTGGCTGTCCCTTGTGGCGCAGGACCAGCAGCGGTTGTGCGCCTGTATCCAGAATCGCGGCGATTGTTCCCACAAAACGCCCTGCAACACAGGCTTTCTTGCCCATCAGCTCGTACAGATACCATTCGCCTTCAGCAGCCCGGGGCAGATCCTGCACTGCCAGCCAAAGCACCTGTCCGACCAGCGCTTCCGCTGCTGCCCGGGTCCCGTATCCGGCCAGCTTCAGAATCGCGCCCCGTCCTGCCAGTCTGACCCTTTGCACAGCGCATTCACAGCGTTGCATACTGTCTGGTGCAGCCAAAAACACCCTGACATAGTTCAGGATATTTTCTCTTTGCGCTGTGTACAGGGTTACGTGCAGTTCTCCGCGCAAGCCGTGGGCGCGAGTGATTCGCCCAATCCGCACGAAACCGGACACTTCCGGGGGACACGCTTCGGACATTGTGCAAGGCAACTCAAGTGGCTGCCATTTTTTCCGCTATCTCCAGCCGGGCGCGGTGATCTTCGGTTCTGGAGGCTGCCATGAGTACACGAATGGCCTTGGCAGTGCGTCCCTGTTTGCCGATAATCTTGCCGGTATCACCCTGCGCCACGTGCAGGGTGTAGGTCAGACCGCTCTCGTCCTCGTGTGTATCCACCAGAACCTGGTCCGGCTGGTCCACCAGATTCTGGGCAATATACCGGAGCAGTTCACTCATCAAGAACCACTCACGCCGCAGTTGCGGCCTGCTTCTTGATGAGACTACGGACCGTCACCGAAGGAGTAGCGCCCTTGCTGGTCCAGTGAGCCAGCTTTTCAGTGTCAATGGTGACTGTTGCCGGGTCGTTCATGGGATTATACGTCCCCACAACATCCAGAAACTTGCCGTCCCGGGGAGACTGGCTGTCAGCCACAACAATACGGTAGAAAGGTTGCTTTTTACGACCTTTACGAGCCAAACGGATATGAACTGCCATTGCTTTTCCTCTTGTGTTGAATGGGCGTGCAGCCCAAAAGTACGCAGTTTTTGCTTCAGCGACGACGCAGCCCCTTGGGCATCTTGCGGTGCTTGGCACCTGCCAAAACGCCTCTTTCCTTCATCTGTTTCATCATTTTGAGCATCATGGAGAAGCTCTTGAGCACCTGGTTTACTTCAGTCACTGTGGTGCCGGAGCCTTTGGCAATGCGCTGCCTGCGGCTTGCGTCAATAATGCGGTGGTTGTTCCGCTCTTTTTTGGTCATGGACTTGATGATCGCCTCGGTGCGGGCAAGCTGTCTTTCGTCCGGCTTGGGCGCATTCTGAAGCTGTTTGAGCTTGTTGATGCCTGGAATCATGCCCATAATCTGTTCCAGGCTGCCCATCTTCTTGATCTGCTGGATCTGATCCAGAAAGTCGTCCAGGGAGAAGGTGTTTTTCTGAATCTTTTTGGCAAAGCTTTCCGCCTTTTTCTGGTCAACAACAGCCTCCGCCTTTTCAATCAGGGAAAGCATATCGCCCATGCCCAGAATACGGGAAGCCACGCGATCCGGATGAAAGACCTCCAGGGCATCCATGGCTTCACCCACGCCCACAAATTTGATGGGCTTGCCGGTCACAGCCTTGATGGACAGGGCCGCACCGCCGCGGGCATCGCCTTCCATCTTGGTCAGAACCACACCGGTCAGAGGCAAATCCGCATTAAAGGTTCCGGCCACGGTCACGGCATCCTGGCCGGTCATGGCATCAGCCACAAAGAGTACTTCTGCAGGCTGGACGCCTGCACTGATGGCCTTGAGTTCGGCCATGAGTTCCTGATCAATGTGCAAACGGCCTGCGGTGTCCAGAATGACGGTGTCCTGTCCGTTTTCACGGGCACTGGCCACTGCGGCACTGGCGATGTCCACCGGATTCTGGTCAGCGGTGGACGCGAAAACCGGAGTTCCAATCTGCTCGCCCAAAACGTGGAGCTGCTCAATGGCTGCAGGACGGTACACGTCAGCAGGAACCAGCAAGGGCTTGCGCCCCTGGCTTTTGAGCAGGCGGGCCAGTTTGGCGGAAGTCGTGGTCTTGCCGGAACCCTGCAGACCTGCCATCATAATGACTGCCGGTTTCTGGCCCTCCAGTTTCAGGGGCTGGGCTTCTGAACCCAAGAGCCGGACC
>CAMNHX010000016.1 GCA_946539945.1 uncultured Desulfobulbus sp.
GATAAAGACCACGTTTTTCGGCTCCCTGCCGTCAGAAGGCCGCTTGATGTGACCACCTGTGGGACCAGAGGCGGACAGCAGACGCTCGTACTGGAGGGAGGTAATGACATCCGGGTAAGCCCCGCCGCCGTATTCCTGGTAGGCAGACTTCCAGTCCATCAGGTCATAACCCGTGGCTGCCACGATGCTGCCCACCTCTTCAGTCACGATCTCGTCTTCCATGTCGTACTTGATCGCTCCTGTGGGGCAGACCTTGGCGCAGACGCCGCATTTGCCCTTGGTGAGCTGGCGGCAGTATTCAGGATTGATGACCGCCTTTTTCGGGATGGCCTGCGGGAAGGCGATGGTAATGGCTGTGGTGTTGCCGGTACACTCGTTGAAGGTGTCCGGGGTCTTCTTGCTGGGGCATTTTTCGGTGCAAGCGCCGCAGCCGGTGCAGAGGCTCCAGTCCACACGGGTGGATTTTCTGCGGATCTTGACTGTGAAGTTGCCCACAAAACCGGAGATGTCTTCCACCTCAGAGTAGGCGTAGAGCTTGATGTTCGGATGCTGGGCCACGTCCACCATCTTGGGGCCAAGAACACAGGCCGAACAGTCAATGGTGGGGAAGGTTTTGTCCAGCTTGGCCATCTTGCCGCCAATGGTGGCTTCGCGCTCGACCAGGACAACCGGGATGCCGCCGTCAGCACAGTCCAGGGCAGCCTGAATACCGGCAACGCCGCCGCCAATGACCAGAACGCGCTTGTTTACGTCAAACTGCTTGGCCACCAGCACCTTGTTCCGGCGCAGCTTTTCCACAGCCAACCGCACCAGTTCAGCGGACTTGTTGGTGTTGGCCTCCATGTCCTTGCCAATCCAGGAGACGTGCTCGCGGATATTGGCCATTTCAAACATGTAGCGGTTCAGGCCAGCGCGTTCCACAGTCCGGCGGAAGGTGGGTTCATGCATACGGGGCGAGCAGGAGGCTACAACCACGCCGTCCAGCTTGTATTCGTGGATGGCTGCCTCAATGGCTGCCTGTCCGGGTTCGGCGCAGGTGTACATGGGATCAACCGCATAGACCACGTCAGGGTAGGTCCGGGCGATTTCCGCCACCTTGGCGCAGTCAACGGTGCCGGCGATGTTGCTGCCGCAGTGGCAGATAAAGACGCCTATTCTCATTGTCTGCCTCCTTCAGTGGTTTTGGTTGCGTCCTCACGCTCTTCGACAAGTTTTCTGAGCAGGCTGTCCGCACTGACGATCAGCTTGTTCAGACCCAGTTCCTTTTTCGGCAGATCAAAGGCCAAACCCAGGAGCTGGGTGAAGTAGAGCACAGGGATGTTATAGGTGGTTTCCTTGGCCTTGGCTGCCTGCTTCTGGCGCAGGTCAAGGTTCATCTGGCAGAGCGGGCAGGCAACGACAATGGCGTCCACGCCCAGATTGGCTGCCAGATCCAGAATGCGGCCCGAATTGATTGCAGTCATGGGACGTTCGGGAATGCCGAAGGAAGCGCCACAACAGGCAGTCTTCAACGGAAAATCAACCATTTCCGCACCGCAGGCGGAGAGCATATTCTCCATGAGCATGGGATTTTCCGGGTCTTCAAACTGCATGACTTCCGCAGGCCGACTCATGAGGCAGCCATAGTAGGCGGCCAGCTTCAGCCCCTTGAGGGGTTTCTTGACGCGAGCGGCCAGGGCCTGCATGTCAAACTGCTGGGCAATGCCCTGCATGACTGAAGTCACCGGCGGAAAGGTCGCTGCTGCCGGTTCATCCAGCAGTTCATTCACACGCTGGCGGAATTCCGGCTTTTCCATGCGCTTGGCTGCCATTTTCAGGTTGGACAGGCAGCTGGGGCAGGGTGTCAGAAGGATTTCCGCCTTCTGGCGGGCGGCAATGTCCAGATTGCGGGCGCAAAGCGCGGCAGACAGCGAGATGTCCACGGCGTGCGCCGGAGTAGAACCGCAGCAGTTCCAGTCCTCAATGTCCACCAGGTGCATATCCAGAGCCTTGCAGACAGCCTGGGTGGACATTTCATAGTCCTTGGAAGAACCTTTTGCGGAACAGCCCGGATAATAGGCAAAATTCATGGCTGAACCCCCTCACGTTGTGCGCGTTCCTTGTAGCGCGTAAAAATCCGCGAGATCGCCTCTGCGCCGTTGGGCAGGGTGTGGGGCTGGAAGCCCAACTTGCCCTTGGCAAGAGCACCCGGCGCCAAATCAACATCAGTTGTGACGCGCAGAGAACGCAGCATATAGAGAACCATGGTCCCGATCTCATAGGTACGGCCAAAAGTGCGCACGGTGTCCAAAAAGGACCACCAGAATTTTTCCACTTTGGGCACGGTCACACGCCCTTCCTGACGGGCCATGTGGCGCAGGGTCTCCATGACGCCCGCAACTTCAATATTGTTGGGGCATCTCAAGCTGCAGGTGGAACAGGACAGGCACATCCAGATCGAGCGCGAGTTGAGCACCTGATCCTTCAAGCCCAGTTGCACGCCTCGCATGATCTGGTTGACCTGCAAGTCATACACAAAACCTGCCGGGCAGCCGGCTGTGCAGTTGCCGCACTGGTAGCAGGTTGACACGTTTTGGCCGCTACGCGCTTCCACTTCCTCGGTAAAGGCTGGATCGCGCATCCGGCTTAAGTTTACGGCGTCGTTCATGGGGAACTCTCTGGTTTGAGGCTGATATGGGAGTACCAAATGTGACGAAATACAGCCTGAACGATAGCGCAAATAAAAACAAATTGCTAGCAGGTTTCTTCATAAAATGTCAGCTTCTGGCGCACGAAATGCTTGCCTTTCCCAGTCAGGTTGGGGGGATACCTTTTCAGGTCTTGCAGGGCGTGTCTTGCTCAACATCTCCATAAAAAGATAACATATTGAAAATATTGAAAAAATTGATCTACCCGAACACTGCCCACGCTCTTCTTGAGGTGGTCAGAGGGTGTTGGATTGTCCTGTTGGGGGGCGGTTTTGCAGAGAGTGCCGATGTAGTCGGCGCAATGTCGGAAGAGGATGCAGGGCTGTCCTCTTGTAGCCAAAAGTCTGAACAGGAACTCTTTCAAAATTGGAGTAAAATCGTTGACGCCGTGCAGGTAGCGCTTCTACAGAATACCTGTACCTGCCTGATTAAGGTGTCCGTGACTACAGGAATCTTTGCAGTTCCTCCAGTGTACTCCACCAGATGCGGTGCTGATGATAGACTTCAGACTTATAATCCTGCGCTTCAAAGTACGGTTGTACTGTCCAGACAAACTCATGGGGAAAATTTTTCCAAGGCAGTAAAGAACCGGGAGGAGCTGGTGAGACCTTCAGCTTGTTCAATGGAAAGTTGTACAGGTTTGCTTGAAGGGTTATTTCAGCACATTTCCTCCCAATCTCTTTGTCAACACAGTAAAAAGCCAAGGTATTTTCTTCCTCATCGTTACATATATTTTCTTGCCAACAGACACAATATCTTGACCATACGGGATTTCGTTCCAGTTCCCATTGTTTTCCACCAAAAGATGTTATGGAATACATAATATATTCTCTTTTCCTGTTCAGTTTCATTGAGATTCCATGAGGAATAGTCTGAATATTAACAAGTCCTGATTTTCTCATATCCTCAATCCTTGCAGCAATATCCTGATTACTGATACTATGAGTATAAGGAGTGTTCATATGCCAAGGATACTCTTCTGCAGACAAGACTTTCAAGGTTGTGGGACCAACCAAAACGAGGAAATCGAGAATGAGCAGCTCATCGTTGGAGAGCGAAGTTTTTTCTGTTCGTTTCGGTAAAATCAGTCTTTCTTCTGTTGTTGCTTTCATTCGTATGGCTTTGTGTTTGTCATTGCAATGAGAGAAGACAAAATCCGTCATACTACCTGTTTTCCTAAAAGAGACCAAACCGGGTGACTCACAATTTGGTAAGCAAAGAGCCTTGCGGAGTGCATCGAACTGGTGCAGGAAAATACGGCCTGCAATGCGGCTGTCCTCTTCCAGTCCAGTGTACAGCAAGGCAAATCTGACAAGCAAACAGGAAAAAGAGGTTCAGCCCGGATGTGGTCCTGTCTTTTCTTGAGGAGGCCAGAGAGTGTTGGGATAGCGACCGGATTGTCCCCTGTAGGTGGTAAAGGTGCAAAACTCGCCCAGTTCTTCCACATAGCTGGGGCAGAGGGGAATTTTGCCGCCACCGCCAGGCGTATCCAGGGCGAAACGGGGCACAGCCATGCCAGAGACAAAGCCCACGAGCTGACGCATGATCTCCTGCCCATTTTCCACAGGAGTGCGAAAGTGGGAGGTCCCACGCACCTGATCAATCTGGAAGAGGTAGTAAGGCTTCACCCTTGCGGCCAAAAGCCGGTAAAACAGCTCTTTCAAGACCGGGGCAGCATCGTTGATGCCGCGCAACAGTACGGTCTGCGAACCCAGTGGAATCCCCGCATCTGCCAGACGGGCGCAGGCTGCTGCTGCCTCTGGCGTCACTTCTTCCGGGTGGTTGAAGTGCAGGTTGATGTAAAGAGGATGAAAGCGCTTCAGCATGGCAGCCAATTCCTCTGTCACCCTTTGGGGAAACATACAGGGCATTCGGGTGCCTATGCGGATGATGCGGATGCTGGAGATGGCCCGCACCTGCGCCAGAATCTGCTCCAACTGCCTGTCTGTCAGCATGAAGGGATCGCCGCCAGACAGGAGTAGATCCACAATGGCAGGCGTTTTTTTGAGGTAGCCCACAGCAGCGGCCAGCAAGTCTGGCGAAAGCCTCATGTCCTTGCCGCCCACCTTGCGCTTTCTGGTGCAGAAACGGCAATAACTGGCGCATTCCCCACTGACCAGCAACACGGCCCGGTCAGGATAGCGGTGGATCAGGCAGGGGACTGGACTCAAATTCTCCTCGTTCAGAGGATCAGACGGGGTTTCGCGATCCTCCAGTTCCAGCGCATCAGGAAGAATCTGCCGCAGCAGCGGTGCGCCGTGCCGTAGCGCCAGTTCCAGAAAATACCGGCTGACCCGGATCGGGTAAAGGGCATGAACCTTGGACAGCACATCCGGGGCGCAAGCAGTCAAACGGGCCAGTTCTTCAGGATCACTAATCAGGGCTGACGCGGGAATAGGCATGGGAGCGGACAGAAAGGGCAGGGGGAAAGGGATTGGCAAGAAAAAAGACCGTCACCGCAAAAACGGCGACGGTCTGCACTCAAGAACGGCAAGCCACAAAGCTGCCGGACCGCTTTAGTGGTCAATGGTGAAAGAGGCTTTCAGGAATTCGCGGTTCAAACGGGCGATATTGCTGATCTTGATGCCCTTGGGGCAGACGTTCTCGCACTCACGCTCATTGCCGCAGTTGCCAAAACCTTCCTTGTCCATCTGCAAGACCATCTCAATGGCGCGTTTTTTGGACTCCAGCTTGCCTTGCGGTAGCAGGGCGAGCTGGGAAACTTTGGCGCCCAGGAAGAGCATGGGTACACCATTCGGGCAGGCAGCCGCGCAAGCGCCGCAACCGATGCAGGCCGCAGCATCCATGGCCTTTTCTGCCACGTGCTGGGGCACCAGGATGGTATTGGCGTCCTTGGGCGAGCCGGTGTTGACCGAAACATAGCCGCCAGCCTGAATGATGCGGTCCAAAGCGGAGCGATCCACAACCAGGTCTTTGACAATCGGTAAACCGCGGGACCGGAAAGGCTCAATTACCACAGTGTCGCCGTCATGGAACTGACGCATATGCAGCTGACACAGGGTGGTTTCCTTTTGGGGGCCGTGGGCTGTGCCGTTGACCACTGCGCCGCACATGCCGCAGATGCCCTCGCGGCAGTCACTGTCAAAGGCAATGGGTTCCTGCCCCTTGCGGGTGAGGTTTTCGTTGAGTACGTCCATCATTTCCAGAAAGGACATATCTGTGCTGATGTCGCGCAGAGGATACTCTTCAAGGCAACCTTGAACATATGGGCCGTTCTGACGCCAGATTTTCACCAGAATATTGATCGTTTTCGATGCCATGGGATTCTTCCGTAGTATGGTTGAAGTTCAACAGTCAGGTCTGTGGCAGCCGGTTACTTGTAGCTCCGTTGAGAAGGCGTTACGTTCTCAAAGGTCAGCGGTTCCTTGTGCAGTTCAGGCTCCGCATCGTCACCCTTGTACTCCCACACAGCGACATGACTGTAGTTTGCATCGTCGCGTTTGGCCTCATGTTCCTCTGTCTGGCTTTCCTCGCGGAAATGGCAACCGCAGGACTCCTCGCGGGCCAGGGCGTCCCTGACCATCAGCTCGGCAAATTCCAGGAAATCAGCCACGCGGCCAGCGCGTTCCAGAGACTGGTTCAATTCCTGTTCCTTGCCGGGAACAATCACGTTTTCCCAGAACTCGGCGCGGATTTCGGGGATCTTCTTCAAAGCCACCTTCAGTCCTTCCGCATTGCGGGCCATGCCGCAGTTGTCCCACATGACCTTGCCCAGTTCACGGTGGTAAAAATCAACGGTTTCCTTGCCCTTGCCGTTTCTGGTACTCGCCATGAGGCTGGCGGTGCGCTCCTTGACTGCCGCGACCGTTTCGTTGAAGGCCGGATCCTGGGTATCTGTCGCGCCCCAGGGCACTTGCGCCAGATAGTTGGCAATGGTGTAGGGCAGGACAAAGTAGCCGTCAGCCAGACCCTGCATCAGGGCGGATGCGCCCAGACGGTTGGCGCCGTGGTCAGAGAAGTTGCACTCGCCGGTCGCATACAGGCCGGGGATGGTGGTCATCAGATGATAGTCAACCCAGAGACCGCCCATGGTGTAGTGGGTGGCCGGATAGATCATCATCGGCTCCTTGGAGGGATCGGTGTCCACGATCCGCTGGTACATATCAAAGAGGTTGCCGTACTTGCGGCGGATCACGTCAATACCGTCACGCTTGATGGCATCCGCAAAGTCCAGATACACGCCCAGGCCCGTGTCGTTGACGCCATGACCCGCGTCGCAGACTTCCTTGGCATTACGGGAGGCCACGTCACGCGGAACCAGGTTGCCGAAGGAGGGATACTTGCGCTCCAGATAGTAGTCGCGCTCGTTTTCCGGGATTTCGCTGGCCTTGCGCTTGTCGCCTGCCTGTTTGGGAACCCAGACGCGCCCGTCGTTGCGGAGGCTTTCGCTCATCAGGGTGAGCTTGCTCTGGTAATCGCCATGCACCGGGATGCAGGTCGGATGAATCTGCACGAAGCAGGGATTCGCAAAACCTGCGCCACGCTTGTAGGCGCGGAAAGCGGCGGTAACATTGGAAGCCATGGCGTTGGTGGACAGGAAGTACACGTTGCCGTAACCGCCAGTGGCCAGAACCACGGCATGGGCAGAATACTTCTCCAGTTCACCGGTCACCAGGTTGCGGCAGATGATGCCACGGGCTGCGCCGTTCACCAGAACAAGGTCCACCATTTCCCGGCGGGTGTACATCTTCACCTTGCCTGCTGCCACCTGACGCATCATGGCAGAGTAGGCTCCCAGGAGGAGCTGCTGTCCCGTCTGGCCGCGAGCATAGAAGGTACGGGAAACCTGCGCACCGCCGAAGGAGCGGTTGGCCAGAGTTCCGCCGTATTCACGGGCAAAGGGCACGCCCTGGGCCACGCACTGGTCAATGATATTGTTGGCTACCTGGGCCAGACGATAGACGTTGGCCTCACGGGCGCGGAAGTCACCGCCCTTGATGGTGTCGTAAAAGAGACGGAAGATGGAGTCTCCATCGCCCTGATAGTTCTTGGCTGCGTTGATGCCGCCCTGGGCAGCGATGGAGTGGGCGCGGCGCGGTGTGTCCTGGATGCAGAAGGATTTGACGTTGTAACCGAGTTCACCCAGAGTGGCAGCGGCAGACGCGCCAGCCAGACCTGTGCCAACAATGATGACTTCGTATTTGCGCTTGTTGGCGGGGTTGATGAGTTTGTTGGAAAAACGGCACTTATCCCATTTTTCTGCCAGCGGTCCTTCAGGAATTTTGGAATCAAGCTGCATAGTCGTATCTTTTGGCTAGAGGTTGACAGGAAGTGAGCTTTGTATAGCCCGCTCTTTTGTGTTTGCTCTCAATGGAGAACAAGGTTGCGTCAAATTGCAAGGTAAGACTTGCAGAACAAAACAAGCAGCGTCACAAGAATGAAGACTGCGCCCATAAAACCAGCAAGAATCCAGGCCAGAACGCGCAGCGGCTGGTCATATTTGGGATGGCTGATGCCAAGAGTTTGCAGCAAGGACCAGAAGCCGTGGCTGATATGCAATAACAGGGCAGCCAGACCAATCAGGTACAGAAGCGCCTGCGGGCCGTGCAGCACTTCGACGACAAAGACAGAGATGGGCTTCTCCACCGTTTTTTCCGGGAAGTGGAAGTTCACCAAGTGCAGCAGGATGAACAGCAGAATAATGATACCCGTGTAGGGCATGGTTTTGGAACCCCAAGTCCGACCGCCAGCGCTGGTCTGTACAGCGTACTGGCTGCCACGGGCCGCACGGTTCTCGAAAAAGAGGTAACCGGCAGTGATGATGTGCAGGCAGAAGACGGCGAGCAAGCAGATTTCAAAGAGCGGAACCAGCGGCCCCATGGAGTGGAGGTGATGGGCGTAGCTGTTAAAAGCCTCGCCGCCCCAGAACACGGAGCTGTTGCCGAGCGCATGCACCAGCAGGAAGCCTCCTAACAAAAAGCCGGTGATCGCCATGATGTACTTCTTGCCCAAGGATGACTTGAAAGTTTGGATGAACCAACACATAGCTGCTTTTCCCCCTTGCTGTGAGAATGGATAAAAAACGGCCAAGACAACGGAACGATTCTTCCTTACCAGCCTCGAAAGAGGCATGTCAAGCAAAAATCCCTGCGCCAAATGCAAGACAGGAGAGCCAGAAAGTGGCCGGAGGCTTTGAGGCGGGTGCGCTCTGAATACACGCGGCGCAAGAAAACCTGCCGGAATTGAGCGGTTCAGTTCCGGCAGGCAGGGCAGGGTGAATACGGTTTTTGGGACACCTTCCGTTTTCACTTTTTAGACTTTTACCGTGCTATCGCACTGAAAAGTCATTCTGAATGAAGCGAAACGAATCTCCTGCCGCCTTCCCGGTATTCTCCATGACTGCTTTCACCGTGCTGGCGCACTGGAAAGCCTTCAGCGCTTCGCGCTTCAGAGTGACAGGAGGGGAGCATGACTGCCAAGGGCAAGGGGAAGATGAAAGCGAAAAGTCCAGAAACGAAAACCGCTGAAAAAGGAGCGGGGCAGACCCGCAGGTCTGCCCCGGTGTGGTAATTCCGAACCACGGCGTTTGCCGTTCAGGAGGAGGGGCGCAAACAGAGATGCGCCCCTGTGGCAAATTTCAGGAACACTGGGGGAAGTCCCGCCAAAGTCCCGGATTGCCCACTTATTGGCTGTTCCTCTCCACTCCGTCGCTTTCCTCCCAAGAGACGCGCTTGCCCTTCAGCGTGTTCTCGTATTCGGTCGGTGGCTTCACGAGTTTGCCTGTGGAAAGCTGGGCCGTGGGCTGACCACCGGGGAGGGACACGTCGCTCGCTATGCCGGCTCCCAACTGGACAGTGGCAGAGACCTGCTGCTGCACCGAGGGGGGCGTGCCACTCGTGCCCGTGCCACTCACATACACAATCCTGGAACCGAAAACACGGGTAAAGGGATTGGCTGTACCGGTACGGTAGTCCAGAGCGTAGAGCGCACTCTGTCCCAGACCCTGGCAGGGATCGTCACTGGGCTGGAAGACAGTGGTAAAGAGGATGCCACCAGTCAGAGCGGAGCGGGTCAGGTTTCTGGTACTCGGATCCTCTGGATCCGTGCTGAGCAGACCCGGAATGGACCGCTTCCAGCCAGCCGCATCGCCCATGGCATCGTTCAGCAACTCGCCAAAGGTGGTGAGCGTGCCTGATGGACCAGTTACGCTGGGGATCAGTGTGCCGTCGGTATATACGCCCACATCGGAAACGTTCAGCAAGCTGCTGTCCGCAACAGGCAGGGTGACAGTGGTGTTGGTGTCCTGCACATTTTGCTTGTCTTCAGGCGTTGCCAGGGGATCCTTGACACCGTAGAGGTAATGCTTGTCTGCGGTCAGCTTGTCCGGCATATTCCAGTAGCGACCTGTGCCAAAGTACACCCACTTGTTGCCCCTGCCGTCAAAGCTGCCCATGGGTTGGGCAGAAACCGGCAGCCCGGTTTTCACCAGGGTGTTGAGGGTCCAGCCGGCCATGTCAAAGCTGTTGTTGAAGTCCAGCTTCATGAAGGCTCCGCTGTCCGTGCTGTGGTTTCCTTTCTTGCCGGGATCAGTTGCCACCACGCCCGTGTAGGCTGCATCGCTCATGGCATCAAGCTGCCAGTCCATCACTGAAGGATTGCCCATAAAGCTGTTGGCGATCTTGGTGTCGCAGGCCAGCACCTTGAACTCTGCCCCGGTCTGGATGGGCTGCAGCGTGCAGTCCTTGGGCAGGCTGCTGGGCGTGATGCCGGTTTTGGTGCGCAACTGGCTCAAGTCAAAGAGGTAC
>CAMNHX010000017.1 GCA_946539945.1 uncultured Desulfobulbus sp.
GGGGAATATGGGGTTGGTTCGCCACTGTAAAATTCCCCACTCTGGGGAATGTTCCCGCGAAAACCAAGCCTTGTTCCCTTGGGCAGCCTCGTTGAAGCAGGAAGCAAACAGCAAACCGATCACGTTTGGATAGATTTGATCAGGTTTGCGTAAGTTTTGCAGAACGGTACATGGTTCTCGTGAAACACCTCGCTCCTTACGAAAAAAATGGGCAGGGAAGCATATCGGATGAAGCCACACGATAACAAAAAAAGAGATCTTGAACAGGTTTTCAGGCTTCCGGGGAAGAGGACAGGCGCTTCAGGCGTTGGGCCAAGATACTGCGCAGAGAGCCTTCTTCCTGCATCAGGGCGGTGTGCAGCCGGAACTGCGTCACAGCGCGTTGCAGATTGTGGCCGGGAAAGCGGCAGACAAAGTAGCGGTCGCCGTCCAGATGGTCGGTGAAGAAGCGCAGGCCCAGTTCAAAGATGAGCAGCCGGGCAGAGTCCAGCAGCACTTCCCTGTCGTCCGGGAGCAGCAGGGACTGGCCACCCTCTGCCAGCCAGGCGCGAATGAGCGCGGCAAAGGCTTCAGCGTCAAAGCGCGGGTTATCCGCATCCTCCCCGTCCGGGTTGCAGCAGGAGCGCAGGCAATCCCCCAGATCGTGCAGCAGAAAGCCAAAGCGTACCGTGTCCAGATCGATCAGACTCAAGGCTTGGTCTGTGGCTGGCGCAAAGAGAAAATTGCTGCACTTGGGGTCAGCGTGTACCACCTGCCGGGCGTGTTGCCCCTCGTTCAACAGGCAGGCCAGGGGACGCAAGCGGGCAATGCTTTCAAGGCAGAACTCCTCTGCCGCGTTGATGGGAGTTCTCTTGGCGCTGATCGCGTCAAAACGGGCCAGATAGGCGAGCGTGTCGTGAAAGCCTGGCAAGGGATCAGAGAGTTCTTCCGGAGCCAGAGATTGCATCAGTCTGTGAAAGCGGGCCAAAAGTGAGCCTGCCGCAGCGGCCTGCGGTGCGCTGACCCGGACCAGCGTGCGGGACGGTCCGATATAGGTGGTCAGCCGCCAGAGAGCGCCGCCCTCATCAAAGAGCGCGTCCTCACCTTGCGGATTCTGCCAGAGACGCGGAAACTCCGGCGTATCCGGTCTTGCTGCGCGGCATTGGGCCAGATGCGCGGTCACACGCCGGAAATTGGCCATCAGCGCGGGCAGGTCGGGAAAGACTGCCGGATTGAGTCGCTGAAGTACAGCTTTTGGGGGACTGCAAGTGCCAGCAAGCTGGAGGATCCAGGTTTGATTGATGTTGCCATCCGCGCTTTCACGGACCGCTTGCAAACGCGCTGCAGGCAGAAAAAAGCGCAGACGCTGTTCAAGTTGGACAAGGGAAAAAGGAGACATGGTTGTAGAACAGGGTCTTCAGGTTGAGAGGTTCACGATTGTCCTGTGCGGCGTCCCGCATATGCTGGCAGACCGTTTCAGGGCAGGAGACCCCTGTCCTGAAGCGCTACCGCTACGGCAGAGAAAGCCGGGAGGGCTGCACAGAGTCCTTTTTTTGTTGCGTACATTTGCTCTCCTTGTATGTTGTCTGGCGGCAGGTCCCTGACTGCCCGTCCCGCCGAAAAGCGTACCTGCCTTTTCCGGGCAGGAAGAACGCAGGAGGCATCTTTCAACAGTACAGAAGGGGCTGTTCTGCCGCCCGAAGCGTTCCGGGCGGCACAGTCGCGTCTGGCCTGCACCAGACGCCTTGCCTTCATACAGACAACCTACCAATGACAGAACACCTTTACAAGGAGGGCGCTTCTTCCCTGGCCTGCAAGCCGGGTTTTCCGCGCAAACAAGAATGATGAATCTGAAGAAAGTTTTCCTGTCCTGTGCCGCGCTGACAGCGGCCTTTTTCCTGCTTGTGAGTACTGCTTCTGCTGCCGAGATGGTCTCCATCAAGGGCAACAACGTGAATATGCGCTCTGGCCCTGGTCAGGAGCATGAAATCCTGTGGCGTATCGGTCACGGCTTTCCGCTGCGGGTGATCAAGAAAACCAAGGGCTGGTTGCGGGTCAAGGATTTTGAAGGAAGTGAAGGCTGGGTCAGCACCACTGTGGTCTCCCGCGAACCGCACGCAGTGGTTCGGGCCAACAAGGGCACGGACCAGAACATCAATGTTCGCAGTCGGCCTGACATCAAGAGTGATGTGGTTGCCACTGCCATCTATGGCGTGGTCTTCCGGGTGCTGGACCGTAAAGGTGACTGGGTCAGGGTGCAGCATGAAAACGGGGTCAAGGGTTGGGTGCGTCAGGACCTGCTCTGGGGTCTCTGAACCAGCCTGGAGCATCGGTGTTGCAAAATGGGAGGGCGCGTCAGCTCCTTCCCATTTTCATTTTTGTCTTGCGGGCGCAAAGGTTAGCGTGGTCATGAATGCCGACAAGAGTCGTATCAAACAGCGTTTTGCCCAGGCGCTCGCCAGCTACGAGGCCGCAGCACAGGTGCAGGCTGTGGTGGCTGATACGCTGCTGGACGAATTGGCTACCTGCCAGCCCGGTCTTGCTCCGGGCCGGGTTCTGGAAATCGGCTGTGCCAGCGGCGTGCTGACCGAAAAGATCGTGGCCCGCTATCCGCGCCTTGTTGAGCTTCTGGCCTGCGATCTGGTGGAAGACTGCGCTGCCTGTCTGAACACCCGGAGCGCTAACTGGCCTCTGAAACCCGGCTTTCTCGCAGGCGACATTGAAGAACTGGCCTTGCCGGGTTGCTTTGACCTTATTCTCTCCTCCTCCACCTTGCAATGGGTCCACGACCTGCCCGCGCTGGCAGCCAAGCTGGCTGACCATCTGGAGCCAGGCGGACTTTTGGCTGTGTCTCTCTACGGCCCGGACAACTTTCTGGAAATCCGTACCCTGACAGGCAGGGGCTTGCCGTACCTGTCGCTTGCCGAACTACGGGCGCTTATGGCGCGGCATTTCCAGATTCTGGCGACCCGGGAAGACCGGGAACCGCTGTACTTCGCCAATCCTCTGGACCTGCTGCGCCATCTGCGGAACACAGGGGTCAACGCCTTGACGCCTCCCGGCTGGACCCGGGGCAAACTGGCCCGCTTTTGCGCCGAATATCAGAGCAACTTTGGCTCGGCAAAGGGCGTGCGCCTGACCTATCATCCTCTCTATCTTGTGGCCCGAAAAGCCGGGCAGGAGACACTATGAGCGAACACCAGCACACCATTGCCGTGGGTGGCATTGACACGGGCGTGGGCAAATCCTTCTGCACCGGGCTTTTGGCCCGCCATCTGCTGCACCGCTTTGGTAGCGCCAGCACCCTCAAGCTGGTGCAGACCGGCTGTACCGGCCTTGCCGAGGACATCCTGCTGCACCGCAAGCTGATGGGCATTCCGCCCACAGAAGAGGACACGACGCACTTGAGCAATCCCTATGTCTTCAAAATGCCTGCCTCACCCGCGCTTGCCGCCTCCCTGGAAGGACAGAGCGTTGAAGAGGCCAAGCTGGACGAGGCGGTCTGCGCCATGCAGGCCCGCGCTTCCTGGCTTTTGGTCGAGGGAGCGGGAGGGCTGCTGGTTCCGGTCAACGACAGCTTGCTCTTGCTGGACTACTTTGCCCGCCACAACTGGCCGCTCTTGCTGGTCACCAGTCCGCGTCTGGGGTCCATCAATCACACCCGCTTGAGCCTTGAGGCTGTGAAGAATCGGGGAATGCGGCTTTTGGGGCTTGCCTATAACCTGTACGGCAACTTTGATGCGCTCATGGTGCGTGATACCTTGAAGGAATGCCGTCAGGCGCTCAAGGACTACGGCTTCCCGGAACAGATCGTCCTGGTGCCGGACATCCGGGAAAGCGAGTCCATAAACTGGGATCCACTCCTTGCCGGACTGTGAGGGTGGACCTGCGTTGGAACCTCGGTGTCTTGGGAGTTTGTGAGCAGATCCTCGAGAAGCCTTTGAGCGGTTGGGGGTTGGTTCGCAACCGTAAAATTCCCCACATTGGGGAATCTTGCGGCGAAAACCAAGCCTTTTTCCTCTGGGCAGTCTCGTTGAAGCAGGAACCCACCGAAGTGATTCAGGAGTGTTGTTTTGCTCCTGAACGCGGTAGGAATCCCCCGCCTAAAGGCGGGGAAGGATGTCAATGATTCGGTTTTGGGCGATCTGTTCAGCGTTTCTTTAGCCGGCATTATAGTAAATCCAGTCGCGCCAGCCTCTGCACCCGTTCCACAGAGGCAGCCAGCCGCTCCGCAGTGATGAGACCCTGGGTCAACAACTCTTCCAGAGCAGCCACGCCTTCGTCCAGCGCCCCGGGTTGGTCGGACAGGTTGTTACCCACCAGAAGCATATCCGCGCCTGCAAGGACCGCCATCTGTACAGCCTCGCGGAAACCGTACTCCTTGACAATTGCGCCCATTTGCAGATCATCAGTGCAGATAACGCCGCGAAAACCCAACTTTTCACGTAGAAGACCAGTCAGAATGGGGGGCGACAGGGTCGCGGGCCGGGCCTCGGCGTCCAGCTGCCGCAAGACCAGGTGCGCGGTCATCACCGCGTCCTGAAAGCCCTTGGCAATCAGGTGGCGGTAGGGCGTCAGTTCGTCCTCCTGCCAACCTGGCCCAGCGTCCACAAAGCCCAAATGCGTATCGCCCGCTGCCCGGCCATGTCCGGGAAAATGCTTGAGACAGCAGGCAATGCCGTGCGCGTGGAGCGTCCGGGTCCAGATCGCGGCATGGGCAGCCACTGCCTCTGCATCCATGCCAAAGCTCCGGCCAAAGCCGCCAATCACCGGGCAGGGCGGATCGCAGTCCAGATCCACCACTGGCGCAAAGTTCCAGTTGATCCCACATTCGGCCAGCGTGGCAGCGCAGCGTTCTGCTGCCGCCTGACTGGCCTGGAGTCCTTCAGCCGCCAGTTCCCGCGCTCCGGGCTGGACCGGAAAGCCGGCTGCCGCCTTCAAACGGCAGACCCGGCCCCCTTCCTGATCAATACCGATCAAAAGCCTGCCACCTGCCGCGTCCTGCAAGTCTGAAGTCAGACGCTTGAGTTGCGCAGGCGAGCTGATGTTCTGTACCGACCCGTCCACGTTCTTGTCGAAGAGTATAACCCCGCCCAGGCCACGCCGAAGCGCAGCGGCAAGCCAGCCTCCGGGTTGCAGGCTTTCCCCGCGAAAACCCAGAAGAAAAAGCTGTGCCAGATGCAGGGTACTCATTTATCCTCCAGCCGGAGCATGAGCGGAATGCAGAAGCGCGTGCGCTCTTCCTGCTGGGTGCGGTCAAGAGACCAGCCAGCGCAGTGCGCATTCAAAAGCTGTTCCACCCCTGCGACCAAGCCCTTGACATTGATGACAGGGTGTCTGGAAAACACTTCCGGCAGGCCGGAAGTCAGGTTGCAGGCCAGACATTTGCCGGGACGCTGGTGCAGATCAAAGAAAAAGGTCAAAACGCCGTTTTCCGGGGTATAGCTGCCGTAGCGGAGACGGATGTCATAAGCGCCTTCTGCGGGATCTCCGAACAGGGCATCAAAAAACTCGTTGCTGCGGCTTTCCGGGAACAGGTCGGTCAGCACGTGGGCGTCGGCAAAAACAGTGTCAGGATTGTTCATGGCTTCCTCGCCGGTTGGAATGTTGAAATGAATGAAGAGACAGCACAAAAACCCAATGCCTTTCCGCAAGACTGACACGCAAATCCAGACAAGGCGGCTCAATCCGGAAAAGGTTCAACAGACCGCATTACAGTTTCAGCCGCCGGATGTCCAGGGAGTCCAGTCGGGTTGTGCCCAGATGCAGCGCTTCGCCGTCTGCCAGATAGCCCACCTCGGACAGCGGCATCTCGCGCAACTGGCTGAAAAAGCGCACTGCTGCCGTGTCCACAGCCACCATGTCGGCAGAGGCAAAGAGCGCCTTGGACAGGCTCACCTGTTTGCCGCGTCCGCCCCGGGGACCGCCGTCCACCAGAATGCGCCAGCCGTCCACGATATTCAGAGCCGGTTTCTTCTGGAGCGTGCAGAGGTCGGCAATGCACTGGTGCAGTCCCTTCCAGTGAAAGGTCCGGCGATCCCAGACAATGCCCATCAGGTTTTTCATGGCTGAAGTCACGCCCGCGCCACCGTGGGACTTCAAGACAGGCACGTTCAGCCAGAGGTCGCAGTCCAGAATGGCCCGGTGAATCAGCGCGTTTTTCAGTTTCTTGCCTTCAGGCAGGGCCACTTCCCGATACGCGGATTTGTCGTCCGCATCCAGCATCTCTCCGCCTGCTGCTGTGACTGCAGCCGCAATGCCGCTGTTCTGATAGCAGTTCTTCCAGTTGTCACAGGTATGGTCAAAGACCTGTACCCTGGCCGCTCCGGCTGCAAGGCACTGGCGCACCAGCGCACCCACCAGTTCAGGATTGGTGTTGCCGCCCTCTT
The DNA here is from genome assembly GCA_946539945.1 of uncultured Desulfobulbus sp. Taxonomy (GTDB): domain Bacteria; phylum Desulfobacterota; class Desulfobulbia; order Desulfobulbales; family Desulfobulbaceae; genus Desulfobulbus. The sequence goes on from CAMNHX010000017.1 coordinate 6,369, forward strand.
CCGGGGTATTGTCCCAGCCAATGTTGGGCTTGACCACCACGGTATTGCCAGCCTTGACAAAGCGGCCCAGACCGCCCAGTTCGGTCAGCACCTGTTGCAGCATGGCCGCAGGATCGCCGCCCAGGGCTGCCACCAGATCAGGCGTGGCCCCCTTGGTCTGCGCCAGAAGCTCAAAGGCTCCGAAAGGCTTGATGACAGCCGCTGCGCCGGAAAGAGCAATAGCCTTGAGAATGTCCCGTCTCTGCATGGCCAGCCTCACCGCCCCACAGATTGGGTCATCAGAACCGCCCACTCTGGGGGTAAGGGCAGTTCCCCTTTCAAGGTGTCGCGCAGTTGCGCCTTGACGCAGTTCTGCAGTCCTGCCGAAGCGCAGTACAGCCCCACGTTCTGATACATGGAACCCACGTGGAAGGCGGCAAAGCGATCCTTTTCCGGGGCAGCGAAGAGCAGAATGCAGGCCGCACCGTCAAAGCGCGCCCGCTGGTCGCCTGCCAGCACACGTTTGATGGCGTGTTCCTTGGGCAGATACTCCCACACGCCGTCAGACAGTACGGCATAGACAGCCGCTTCCTGCCGGTTTCTGGCAGTTGGGATAACGCGCTTGCCGTCCTCACGGTTGACGCCCCAAGCTGACCAGAGCAGAGCGCCCAGCGTGGCCTGATCCAGTTCGCCGCTGCCCGGCGAATGGTTGGCCTGCCGTTCCTTCAGGCAGGTCATGAGCGGCTTGCCGCTGTTCAGATCAGGTTTGGGCAGGGGTTTGATTTCGCTGTTTGCGCTTTCTGTACTTGCAGCCTGCGCTGTTTCCACAATGCCCAGAATACCAGCCGCTGCCACAACTGCTGCGCCTGTGCCCAAAAAGGTTCTTCTGTCCATAACGATGCTCCCTTGTTGTTTTTGAAGGAGATGTACAGGGTTTCCCGGAGTTTACACCCTGATCGCGCAGGCACAAGCCCGCACGGCTGACGCCCCTGCTACCGCTTGAAAAACATAGGCGAAGACAGGAAAAAGGGCAAGCGGGTTTGAAGTGGTTTGCGCTACCTCTCCCCAAGCGAAGCGGTGAAAGGAGTCATGGAGAATACCGGGAAGGCGGTAGGAGAGGGACTTTTACTGCTTCGCTGAAAAGTCGCTTTGTTCAGTATGACATAAAAAGTGAAAACGGAATTGCTGCAGAGGGATTCCGTTTTTTCTTTTGAACCCGCGAAGCGGGATTTCAAGGCCCTGCATTTTCCTGCTGGCATTGGTAGGGGATTTTGCGATGGTTCAGTCCCATGTTGAGCAAGGGCTTTCTTGAGGGGATGAACAGTCTGATTCAGGCGGCCAAGCCACAGGTGTGCGGCTAGCGCACGGCCAAAAACTTCGCCACCATGCTCTCTCTCCTCGGCGCAAACCTCAATTTCTCCCTACCCACTTGCAACAGCGAGGAATCACAATTCATCGCTTTGCCGCCTCTTCCCTCCAACTCAAAAACAGAACCAGCGCAAAGCCGCTGGCTGCCAGCAGACTGAAAAAGGCCACCCAGAAGTTGTCTCGCGCCAGACTCACCAGCAGCGCGGTCAAGGAGTACAGGAACGACAGCACTTCCAGGGCAATGAGTCGGGCATTGACGCGGGGATGCCGCTTCTGACCGTTCTTCCGCCCCTTGGGTGTGCGGTGAAAGGCGTTCTTGACGCCAAGCCCTACCTCAAGCGCAGCGCAAAAGTAATACAGGCCCAGAGGAAAGAACATGATCACATAACCACAGGCAAAGACCAGCTTCCGTTTCAGGGAGGCGTCCGGCTCAAGAGCGCCTGCCATGTTGTTCCAGGTCCAGAGCAGGGCAAAGACCAGAAAGGCGGTACAGCAGAGGTTGAAAAAGGGGCCAGGACTGCCGCTGGTCAGGCAGGCAAAGGGCAGGGTCAGCAGCACCAGCACATAAACCAGGGCCAGCAAGAGGGAGGAAAACATCAGGGCCAGCGCGTTCAGACGCGGCAAAAGCCCCATGCGGGCGGCACACATCCTGCGCAGGTGCAGGGCAGCGTTGTGGATCAGACCGCAGGCCCAGCGGTGGCGCTGCACCCGGAAAGAACCCATGCTCTCCGGCAGTTCTGCTGTGGAAACCACAGAGGCCAGAAAGACGTAGTTCCAGGCCTGCAGCTGCGCCCGGTAGCCCATGTCCACGTCTTCAGTAATGGTTTCAGCGCTCACTCCGCCAATGGCCTGAATGCAGGAGCGCCGCCAAACGCAGGAACTGCCGGTCAGAGAGGCCATGGATTCGTCCAGGGACAGACCAGTGGTCACGTCTTCCTTGTGTCCCGCCTCCACAGCCTGAAAGCAGGTGAGAAAGGAAGCCCTACGGTTGCGGTACTCCACGCCGGTCTGCAAAAATCCAACCCGCTCGTCCTGAAAGCAGGGCATGGTCTTGAGTAAAAAGTCCGCAGGCGGCAGACAGTCAGCGTCAAAGATGGCGATAAAGTCACCTTGCGCCAGTTCCAGGCCAAAGGAGAGATTACCAGCCTTGTAGCCGATCCGGCTTTCCCGCCGGGCGTGGCGGATATTGACGCCTCTTTGACGGTGCCAGGTGACCCGCTCGGCCAGAATGGCACGGGTGGCGTCTGTGGAGGAGTCATCCAGCGCCAAGATGTCCAGCTTCTCTGGCGGATAGCGCAGAGAGCAAACCGCATCCACCAGCGCGGCAGCAACCTCTGCCTCGTTATAGACCGGTAAAAGGACGCTGACTGGAGGCAGAAAGGCGCTCTCTTCCCCTGCAGTGGGATGGGACGGCGCGTTTTTCGCCCTGTGCGTAGAACGGATTTCCAGAAGCACATACACGCCGAACAGGGTGACCACCAAGGCCAACACGCCCTGAATCAGTAAGACAAGCATGACGGGCTAGAGGTGTACAGTGGCCGCTATCTGTTCCAGACGGCATTCCCAGGTATGGTATTGCGCCACATAGGAGGCTCCGGCAGCGGCACGTTCCTTGTCCTGCCTGCTGGGACCGCAGCGCCGTATCCGGGTCAGCAGTTCCCGCGCCTCTTCCGGCTGGGAGACCGCGTAACAGAAGTCGCGGAACTCTTCCATCACCACCCGGCTGGGATTGGTCAGCACAATGCCCCCGCAGGCGAGAATTTCCACCAGCCGTCTGGAGCACATGGTGCTGGAGTTGGTGATGCTGTTGACGTTCAGGGAAATTGCATAGTGTTTGTACACCGCAGCGGTTTCAGCATAGGCCACGTGAGGATGCAGTCTGACCTGCTGGTGCGGTGGAAAGCGGAATTCAAAGAAGCGCGACAGACGGTTGTCGTTGCGGTCAAAAATGTGCATGGGCATGGCCGCCAGATCGCAGGCGTCAAAGATCATGTTCTGGAAGCGGCGGCGGCGGTTGAGAATGCGGCGGTAATAGCTGCCCACAAAGCAGGCTTCGTTCCGTTCAAAGGAAAAACCGGTAAAGTTGTGGAACGCGGGCTGAATGGCCATGGCCAGTACCGCAACCTGGGCTTCGGATGGCAGCCGTCTTGTGTAGAGAGGAATGGCGCGGTTGTCGCTGGTGAACACGTAGTCAAAGAGACTGGCCACCTCAATAAAGGGTTCAAAAAAGGCGCTATCGTCCTTGTTCCAGAAAATGGCGGGAATGCCCAGATCACGGGCCAGGGTCACCAGTCGGGGCAAAGTCTTGCGCTTCCGGCCACAGCGGATGATCCAAGGCTGTTTGGCCAGCTTGTAGCGCCAGGCATCGCCTGCACCGTGAAAGGCAGATTCCACAAAGACCAGGTCTGGCTTCCACTTGGTCAAAACCTCCCTGAAGTTGGCAGGTGTGAGTGAACGCACCCGGCATTCGGCAGCCAGGCATACGGTGGTGAAGTGGTCGGCAAGCAAAGCGATTTTCAGATTGCCGAAGCGCCCCTTGCCGGGCACATCCTCGGGAATGGCGGGATAGCTGTATACCAACTGCCCAAACTGCTGGATAATCCGATCAAGCATCTTGCCCTCCAAGACGTGTAGG
>CAMNHX010000018.1 GCA_946539945.1 uncultured Desulfobulbus sp.
TTGCCTGGGCCGGGGTACAGGGTGTCCCAGCCGTTGCCGCCGCCAAGTGCGTCGCTGCCCTTGCCACCGATGAGCGTGTCGTCGCCATCGTAGCCCAAGAGGGTATCGTTGCCGTCGCCGCCGCTTATGTAGTCGTCGGCCATGGTGCCGCTTATCAAAAGGTCTGCCATACTTTCCTCCATCAATGATAAGGGTTAGGATGCTCCCTACTCCGCTTCAGGCAGAGCAGGGGTACGTTCCTCTAATAGTAAGATAGTAAGCGATTCCTCCGGGATAACCAAGGAATTCTTGCCGCTGTGGACAAAATCGGCTATGGCCTGCCAAGACCATTTCGTTTTTGTAGGAGGTTTTTCGTGTTCAATGTAGGCATTGCAGACTGGACCTGTGCGGTGCGCATTCCCGAAAAGGAGGGAGGCGTACAGCAGACTGTGGCGAGCATCAGCCTTGAGGTTGAAATCACAGCCAGACAGACTGTCCAACATCCGGCAGAGAGGGTACGCGAACTGCTGGCCTCCCGTTTGCCTGACATTCATAGCGGTATGTTTCCCGAACTGTTGGCTGCTGTGCGGCAGCAGTTGGACTCCAGGCGTGCGGACATTGTCATGCGTTTTCCGTACTTTATCAGGAAAACCGCGCCGCAAAGCGGCACAGTCAGCCTCATGGAGTACCACTGCGCCTTTACGGCCTGCGACAGGGAAGAGCAGGCTGCCCCGGACGAGCCAGGACTCTGTGTGACCGTGCCAGTGACCACGCTGTGTCCCTGTTCCAAAGAGATCAGCGACTCTGGCGCCCACAACCAGAGGGCGGCTGTGACGCTTGCCGTGCAGCCCAAAAAGCTCATCTGGCTGGAAGACCTGATCGCGCTGGCCGAATCCTGCGGGTCCAGTGAAGTCTATGCGCTTTTGAAGCGGCCTGACGAAAAGTTTGTGACTGAATGGGCCTATGCACACCCCATGTTTGTGGAGGATGTGGCCCGCAAGGTGGCGCAAAAGCTTGCCGCCCACCCGGATGTTTCCCGTTTTTCCGTGAGTGTGGAGAGTTTTGAGTCCATCCACAGTCACAACGCCTTTGCCCTGGTGGACAGCGACAGTTTTTGAGTACGAGGTGCGCGAGTGCGTTACTTTTGAAAATCTGCTACTTGTACCAGTGCTGGTGCACTGAAAAGTCCGCACTCCACACCACGCACTTTTCCGCGAAGCGGGAAAGTTGTAAAAAACAAAACGGAAATGTTCTCCCCCTCATCTCTCTGAACCACGATTCCCATCTTGTCCAAAAATGACTACACTCCAGAGAAAACCGCAGCAGCGCACAGTTCTCGCTATCCTTTTTTGGCAGCTTCTTTGCTGTGTACTGTTCTGCCTGCCCGGGCAGGCGCTGGCCCTGGACGTGCCGCTCCTGTCAGCCCGGGTGAACGACCTGGCCGGACGGCTTGAACCTGCCACTGTGCAGACCTTGGAACAGAGTCTGCGCCAGCTTGAGGAGGAAGATTCCACCCAGATCGCGGTACTGGTCATTGACAGCCTGGAAGGAGAGGCATTGGAAGACTTTTCCTTGAAGGTAGCCACAACCTGGGGACTGGGGCAAAAAGGCAAGGACAACGGCGCTCTCCTCTTGGTGGCACTCGAGGATCGGGCGGTGCGCATTGAGGTGGGCTACGGTCTGGAAGATCGCCTGACGGATCTGGTCTGTGGCCGCATCATCAGAAACGAGATCGTGCCTGCCTTCCGCGAGGGTGACTTTGACCAGGGGGTGACCGCAGGCATTGCCGCCATGACGCAGGCGGTACGCGGCGCATATCAGGCGACTGACAGTGCATCAGAACCAGAACCGTTCGCCCTGACCGAGGCCCTGATCTTCTTCGGCTTGTTCGGTTGGCTTTGCGCTCAACTCGTTGGCGCGAACATGGTACTGACCGCGACCGTCGGCGGGCTGGCAGCCCTGAGCTTTGGGCTGTGGCTGGAAGAAGCGCCGCTCGCCTGCCTTGCTGGCGGCGCGACAGGAGGGGCTTTGGCGTCTTATGTGTCCTTGATTACGTGCTACTTTCCCAATGCCAGAATCACTCCTCTGAACCGGCCCTTCTACGTGTTTCTGGCCTGTCTGCTGTTTCTTTTGGACTGTCTCAAGCACCCGTTAAGCGGGAGCGGGAGTCGCAGTTCGGGCGGAGGAGGCGGCGGATTCGGGGGCGGCGGGGCTTCCGGGAGGTGGTGAGCGGCAAATGCTGAAAGGCAAGGCGGAGCACTGTTGCACAGATAGATGCGACCCGGAACTTGCTGTGCGCGACAGGAGCAGAGGCAGAGCTGTCTTTGGAGCGACACTGATCCACTGTGAACACTGTGTCCGTTCGTTGATATCCTCCCGCGCCAAAGGCGGGCGGATTCCTACCGCGTTCAGGAGCAAGACAAGACTCTTGAATCACTTCGACAGCTTCCTGCTGCTGGCGGCATGACTGCACCACTCACTTCACAGGCGATCCGGGCAAGTCCTGCCTTTAGAGCGTTTCCGTTTTGTCTTTGTACTACTTTCACCGCTTCGCTGGAAATGCAGACACGGTTTTGCCCAGCGCTTCGCGCTTCAGGCTTTCCAGAAAAACGGTGAAAAGACAAAGCAGAAACGCTCTAAACAGGTTCTCAGGACAAACACGCTACAACAGAGGAACACAGCCATGATCTGGGAATACAGAACACTTTTCTTTGAAGTCTCCGCAGACGCGCCGCCAAGTGATCACCTGCTGATCGAAAGCAGCATGGCAGCGCAGTTGAACCAGCTTGGACAGGCAGGTTGGGAACTGGTCAACGTTGCCCCGTGGCAGGGTGGTTTTCTGGCCTTCCTGAAAAAAAGCAGTCTTGGCCAGCCAGCGGTGCAGGACGGGAAGCTCCGGTCCGGTCTGCGCCCCTCCTTGCGCAACCACGCCACCCGTCTGGCTCCTGCTCCTGTCGTGGACAGCCTCCTGGACCGTTCCCTGCAACCACGCGCCGCAGAACCGGAAAACGATAGTCTGGGCGAGATCCGCATTTCCTGATCCAGAAACCAGTCATGCTCTCCTATATTGTCAAACGCCTGCTGCTGATGATCCCGACCCTGTTCGGAGTCATGCTGCTGACCTTTACTGTCACCCAGTTCGTACCCGGCGGTCCGGTGGAGCGCATGGTCGCCCAGATGAGCGGCTACGGCGCAGGCGGTGAGACCGGTGGCAACATGGGCCTGTATCAGGGCAAAAAGGGGCTGGACCCGGAACGCCTGGACCAGCTCAAAAAACTCTACGGCTTTGACCAGCCGCCCCTGATCCGCTTTTTCAAAATGATGCGCTCCTATCTGGTCTTTGACTTTGGCCAGTCCTATTACCACCATCAAAGCGTGGCCAGTCTGGTGATTTCCAAGTTGCCGGTGTCCATGTCTTTGGGCCTCTGGAGCTTTTTCATTGTCTATTCGCTGTGCATTCCCCTGGGCATTGCCAAGGCGGTGCGGGAAGGCTCCACCTTTGACGTGAGTACCACCACAATTCTTTTGATTGGCTATGCCATTCCGGGCTTTGTCTTGGGTATTGCGCTTCTGGTCCTCTTTGGCGGCGGCAGTTTCTGGAGCCTCTTTCCGCTGCGCGGCCTGTACTCGGACAACTGGGCGGAACTGACCCTGGCGCAAAAAGTGCTGGACTATCTCTGGCACATGGTACTGCCGGTCCTGTCTTCCACTGTGGGCAGTCTGGCGCTGATGACCCTCCTGACCCGCAACTCCTTTCTGGAAGACATCAGAAAGCAGTACGTGCTGACCGCACGGGCCAAGGGTCTGACTGAAAACCGGGTCCTGTACGGACACGTTTTCCGCAACGCCATTATCCCGATTATTACCGGCTTTCCCGGCAGCTTCATCACCGCCTTTTTTACGGGCAGCCTGCTCATTGAAACCATTTTCTCGCTGGACGGCATGGGACTTCTGGCCTACAACTCTGTCATGAATCGGGACTATCCCGTGGTTCTGGGCACGCTGTACTTTTTCACGCTGTTGGGCCTGATTGCCCGGCTCCTCTCTGACCTATCCTATGTGATGGTGGACCCACGCATCAGCTTTGAGGGACGAAACTGACATGAGCGCCACACCTGCCCAATCCTTGGCCCGTCGTCGCTGGCGACGCTTTGCCGCCAACCGGCGTGGCTGGTGGTCTCTCTGGATCTTTCTGGTCTTCTTTGTCATCAGCCTCTTTGCCGAGGTCTTGAGCAACGACAGGCCGCTGCTGGTCCGCTATCAGAACCACTGGTACTTTCCCATCTGGAACGACTACCCGGAAACCGTGTTCGGTGGCGACTTTGCCACTGCCGCAGACTACCGCGATCCCGCCATGCTGGAGCGCCTGAACGCGCCGGGCAACTTTGCGCTCTTTCCCCTGAACCCGCACAGTTACAACTCCATCAACCTGCACCTGAACCAGCCTGTGCCCTCGCCGCCCAGTCGCGCCAACTATCTGGGCACTGATGACCGGGGCCGCGACGTTTTGGCCAGGCTCATCTACGGCTTCCGCTTGAGTGTGGTCTTTGGTCTGGCCCTGACTGCCATTGGGACGCTTCTGGGCATTGTGATGGGCGCGGTTCAGGGCTATTTTGGCGGCAAAACCGATCTAACCCTGCAGCGTTTCATAGAGATTTGGAGTTCCATGCCCGAACTCTACCTGCTGATCATCTTTGCCTCCATCTTCAAGCCCAGTATGCTCCTGCTGTTGATCCTGCTGTCGTTGTTTGGCTGGATGGGGCTGTCAGACTATGTGCGCGCCGAGTTTCTCCGGGGCCGCAACCTGGACTATGTGCGGGCAGCCAAGGCGCTGGGCGCGGGCAATCTGGCCATCATGTGCCGTCACCTTTTGCCCAACAGCATGACGCCAGTCATCACCTTTCTGCCATTCCGCATGTCTGGCGCTATTCTGGCCCTGACCAGCCTGGACTTTCTGGGACTGGGACTGCCACCCTCAACGCCCAGTCTGGGTGAGCTGCTGGCCCAAGGCAAGACCAATATCGAGGCCTGGTGGCTGTCCTTGTCCGCCTTTCTGGTTCTGGTGGGCACTCTGGTTTTGCTGATCTTTATCGGCGAGGCCCTGCGCGATGCCTTTGATCCGCGCCAGAACCGGGATTTGTGAGTTCGGTTGCCAGCGATTGGACGCACAGCGTGATACAGCGTTCTGGGAACCTCTGCCGCCCCAATCCGCTTTTTCGTAATGTGTTGATTTTCCATTCTTTTTCGTTTTTTGTCATTTTTAGGTTCCCGTAAGATGAAAAATCGTGTAAAATTAGGATCATATAAGGGAGGCGGGTTGTTTCCGGGCTGTTTCGCGTTTTTTGGCGAATCTTGCCGGAGGTTCCCGAAAACCGCCTCGCAACATCTTGAAAACGTTGAGAAAAAGGAGGAGTTGTCCACTTGACCTGACTTTTTAAGGGATTACGACCCATAATCCAGCTCCCATTCATGGTCTGATATATCGTTCTACTTGACCTGACTTTTTAAGGGATTACGACTTTCGCGTTTTAGTCGTCTTCGTCGCCGCCAAAGATTGTGCCACTTGACCTGACTTTTAAGGGATTACGACGGAACTTCATCGAGCTTGCGCAGAAGGAACTGTTCATTGTTTCCACTTGACCTGACTTTATAAGGGATTACGACCCATAATCCAGCTCCCATTCATGGTCTGATATATCGTTCTACTTGACCTGACTTTTTATAGCGTTTCCGTTTTCACTTTTGATGTCATGCTGAACGAAGTGAAGCATCTCCTACCGACTTCCCGGTATTCTTCATGACTGCTTTCCAGCGAAGCGGTAAAAGGAGTAAAAAGACAAAGCGGAAATGCTTTAAGGGATTACGACACACCATCAAGACCTTTGGCATTTACGTCTGCACCAGCGTGTTCCATTTGACCTGACTTAAGGGATTACGACGAAAGCAGTAATCGCCGCAGGGCCAGTCGTAGGAACGACGATTCCACTTGACCTGACTTTTAAGGGATTACGACCAGTTCTATAATATGTCGTTTATTGTCGTTCCCCGCGTTCCATTTGACCTGACTTTAAGGGATTACGACCAATGAAACGGGAACAGATGCGGAGACACGCCAAAAAAAATCGCAAGACACAGGAGAGCTTTTCCTGTGCGCACGCCCTTTTGCAGAGTGCGCGTCGATTGTCGACGTCTTGAACGTTTGCAGCAAGACTTGCCCGGATTGCCTGGGGAGTGCTGCCATGTTGCCAGCAGCAGAATCCCGTCGTGGGGATTCAAGTGTGGCCGCAAAAAACTTGCCGGAACACGGTAGGTATCGCCCACCTTCAGGCAGGGGAGGATGTCTGGTTTGAGCGGCTCCTTTCTTGGTCTGTGGAAAACGCCACTCTCCACACGCTCTTTCGGAACACCCGGAACGCGCCAACCGCAGAAAATCTTGACAAAGCAGACCTGCTGTTGAATTATCTGCAGCGTTCAATCCATGAACCTTGACCCATCTCCACCCAAAACAGACAACACCATGTACAACACGCTTGCCCTGCTCCTTCTTTCCAGCCGACTGCACAGCCTTGCTGTGGCGGAAAGGGAGGGTGTATCCTGACAACAGGGCACAGCCAATATCTTGAAGCCACGGTTCCAGGCAACCGTGGCTTTTTTTGTGCGGTTGTCCGGGAGGCGTGAAACGGCAAGCCCGGCCCGCAAGGCCGCACCCAACAAGGAGTTTTTCTTATGGACGCAGAAAAAACAGGCAAATACCAACCCTATCCCACAGTTGCCCTGCCAGACCGGACCTGGCCCGGCAAAACCATCAGCAAGGCCCCTGCCTGGTGCAGCGTTGATTTGCGCGACGGCAATCAGGCGCTCATCCAGCCCATGAATCTGCAGGAAAAGCTGGAAATGTTCCAGATGCTTCTGGCCATTGGCTTCAAGGAAATCGAGGTGGGCTTTCCGGCTGCCTCCAAGGTGGAGTACGATTTTCTGCGCCTCCTGATTGAAAAGGGCTATATCCCGGCAGGCGTGATGCCGCAGGTCCTGACCCAGGCACGGGAAAAGCTCATCCACCGGACCTTTGAGTCCATTGCAGGCGCTGAAGCGGCAGTGGTGCATCTCTACAACTCCACCTCGGTCTTGCAGCGCCGGGTGGTCTTCAAAAAGGACAAGAAAGCCATTATCGAATTGGCAGTGCAGGGCGCAAAGATGATCCTGGCAGAGGCAAAAAACAGCGACGTGCGCGTGCATTACGAGTATTCGCCAGAGAGCTTTACCGGCACAGAACTGGACTATGCCCTGGAAATCTGCGAGGCAGTGCTGGACGTGTGGCAACCCACGCCGGAAAATCCGATGATCATCAACCTGCCAGCCACAGTGGAAATGTCCACGCCCAACGTCTATGCAGACCGCATAGAGTGGTTCTGTCGTAACCTGAAGGCCCGGGACCGGGTCATTATGAGCCTGCACGCCCACAATGACCGGGGCTGCGCAGTGGCAGCCACGGAACTGGCCCTGCTGGCAGGCGGCGACCGGGTGGAAGGCACGCTCTTTGGCAACGGCGAGCGCACCGGCAACGTGGACATCCTGACCCTGGCGCTCAATATGTTCAGTCAGGGACTGGACCCGCAGCTGGACTTCTCGGACATCAACCACGTGATCGAGGTCTATGAGCGCTGTACCCGGCTGAAGGTTCCGCCGCGACACCCCTATGCGGGTGAGCTGGTCTATACTGCCTTTTCCGGTTCGCATCAGGACGCGATCAACAAGGGCATGGCTGCCCACAACCGCGCTGGCGGCAAACTCTGGGAAGTGCCCTATCTGCCCATTGATCCGCAAGACCTGGGTCGCAGTTACGAGTCCATCATCCGCATCAACAGCCAGTCTGGCAAGGGCGGGGTAGCCTACATCATGGAGCAGGAGTTCGGCTTCAAGCTGCCCAAGGAGATGCACCCGGAATTTGGCCGCATCGTGCAGGGCGTGACTGACCAGAGCGGCGAGGAGTTGAGTCCGGCCATGCTCTATCGCACCTTTGACGAGACCTATCTGGAGGCGCGGCATGGCTGGTGTACCCTCAAGAGTCTGGAAGTGCTGAAGCGCCACTTTGACCCCCGGGGCAAGGATTCCTTTGCCGAAGTGGCTGCCACAATCACCTTGGGCGACAAGGAGTACGCAATCCACGCTGAAGGCAATGGTCCTCTGGACGCCTTCTGTAATGCCCTGCGCACGCAGTTGCAGATTGACTTCACCCTGCACGCCTATTCCCAGCACGATCTGGGGCGGGGCAGTTCCTCGCGGGCAGTCTGCTACATTGAAATTCTGGATGACGAGGACAGCAGTTTCTGGGGTGTGGCAGTGGATTCGGATATTGTGGTGGCCTCCATCAAGGCAGTGCTTTCGGCCCTCAACCGTTCCCAGGCAGCACAGGTTCGGGAGAGAGCTTGAGCGGTAGGGGCGGTTCGCGAACCGCCTCTACGGACAAGACCTGAAATTCAACACAATTCCTGAAGTTGATGACATTGGTTCCAGCAGGGAGGACTGTTCCGCAGTACGGGGATGAAGCCGCAAGAATGCGGATAATGAACAAGGAACAGCAAGAAAATGAGGTAAGCAAACGAGAATGAAACAGGTACTCCAAACCCTTGTTTTGACGCTCTGTGCGTTTGTACTGGCTGTTGGCCCGGCTCTGGCCGCAGAGTGGCAGAATCTGGACCAGATCATTCAAAAGCGTGGCACAGTGCGCATTGGTCTGGGCTATGCCACGCCACCCATGAATTTTTTGAACGATCAGGGCGAGATGGACGGCTTTGATGCGGACCTGGCACGGGGACTGGCGGAAAAGATGGCGCTCAAGGCTGAAATCGTTCGAGTGAACGACAAGACGCGCATCACCTCCCTGGTCAGCGGCGAAACCGACATGGTGCTTGCCAACATGAACCACACCATGAGCCGTGACGAGCATATCGACTTCAGCGACACCTATCTTTACGATGGCAAGCGCATTCTGGCAGCCAAGGGCAAGTACCGGGAACTGAAGGACTTTGTGGGCAAGCGTATTGCTGTCTCCCAAGGCAGCAACGCACAGCAGGCCGTGACCAAGACACTAAAAGCACTGGGCGATCCAGCTCCTAAAGTGCTGTCCTTCCAGAACAATGCAGAATGCTTTCTGGCCCTGAAAATGGGCAAGGTGGACGGCTACACCAATGACAGCGTCATTCTGGCAGGTGTTTCGGGAGGTGATCCGGCCTTTGAAGCGGTGGGCACGGTGTACAGTCTCACCTATTACGGCGTTGGCGTGCCGGAAAACCAGTCTGACTGGCGCGACCGGGTCAACACTGCCCTGCGTACCATGCTGGTGGATGGCAGCTACCAGCGGATTTATGACAAGTGGTTTGGCGAAAAGGGCAGGTATCCGCTGCCGCCTGCCGAACCTTTGCCGATCTGGGCCGAGTAGGACAGCCTTGCCCTCGCGGGAAGCGGCAGCAACAAGGCCCGACACTCCCCTCCTGCTTCAGGCGACAGGACTCACGGCCCGGCGGCAGGGACGCCTGGTGCTGGACAGGGTGTCGCTCTCCCTGGTGGCTGGCGAGTGTCTGGCGCTCTGCGGGCCAAGCGGCTGCGGCAAGACTACGCTGCTCCGTGCCCTTGCCGGGCTTGATCCGGTTGACAGCGGCACGGTTCTTTTGGACGGCGCGATCCGCAACGCACCCGGAAAAAGGGACTGCGGGCGGGGAGAGGTCGGGATGGTGTTTCAGGGCGAGCAGCTCTATCGACACCTTTCGCTGCTGGACAACATCACCATTGCGCCCCGGCTGGTGCATGGCGTGCCGCGCCCAGAGGCAGAGGCAGCGGCACGGCGGCTTCTGGAGTCCATCGGTCTGGCGGACAAGGCAGGGCAGCATCCGGGTCAGCTTTCCGGGGGTGAGCGCCAGCGTGGCGCGATTGCCCGTGCCCTCGCGCTTTCACCCCGGCTGATGCTCTTTGACGAGCCAACCTCCTCCCTTGATCCCTCCTGTGTGCGCGAGGTACTGGCCCTGGTGCGCCGCATTCGCGAGCAGGGGCAAACCATGATCGTGGTCACGCACCAGACCGGCTTTGCCCGCAGCATTGCTGACCGCATTGCGGTGATGGAGGCGGGGCGCATTGTGGAAAGCGGTGATCCGGCGCAGGTGGTTTTGCAGGCGCAGACCGCAGTCACGCGGGAGCTTTTTTGCAGCGGTCTGCCA
>CAMNHX010000019.1 GCA_946539945.1 uncultured Desulfobulbus sp.
TGACTCTACCTGTTGGAGGCTGACCGCTATGCCACCAAGCGCGGGGTCTATACCTACACCTGGGAAGATGAACAGGAAGTCGCATGGCAGCGTCGGGGCCAGGGGCATCTGGACTACTTTGCCATGAACGTGCTCCTGCAAAAGGCTGCTCTTGACCTGATGATCTTTCTCAACGAGCGGCCTGATGTGATCCACTGCCACGACGGCCATGCCGCCCTCTTGCCTGCCATGATGAAGGAAAACAGCGGCTGGCGGTCCTGCTTCGCCCGGACCGGCGCAGTGGTGACCATCCACAATGCGGGTCAGGGCTATCATCAGGAGGTGAATGACCTGGGCTTTGCCCAGGCCATTACCGGTCTGCCCCGCCGGGTGGTTGACGACAGCCTGCTGAACGGGTCCTTTGATCCCTTTCTGGCTGCCTCTGGCTATGCGGTGCTGAACACGGTCAGCGAGAACTATGCCCATGAGTTGCAGGCAAGTCAGGACGATGGCCGGACCGGCTGGCTGGGGCACACACTTGCCGCCCGCGGCATCGTTTTGGCTGGCATTACCAACGGCATCAACCCTGCAGCCTTTGATTCCACCCGCCCTGAAAGTCTGGGCCTGCCCCAGGGCTTCAATATCCGCACAGGCGACACTGCAGGCAAGTTCGGCTGCAAGAGCGCCCTGCAAGAGCAGCTTGCCCGGGTCAGGGTCTGGGACAAGGTGCGGCAATACGGCGTGATCAGCGGCCCGGCCAGCCTGCCGCTCTTTACCTTTATTGGCCGTTTGACTGCGCAGAAGGGCGTGGATATTGTGCTGGAAGCGCTCTTGCACCTGCTGCAGGAAAAGAGCGCCCTGCACGTGCTGCTTCTGGGGTCTGGCGATGTCTGGCTGGAGCGCCAGCTTGAGCTGTTGAGCGAATCCCCGCAGGGCTGGGGACGGGTCTGCTTTCTGAAAGGCTACGATTCCACAGTGGCCAACCAGGTCTATGCCGCAGGCGACTTTTTCCTGGTTCCCTCGCGGTACGAGCCTTGCGGTCTGACTGACTACATTGCCCAGCTTCTGGGCAACCTGCCCGTGGTCCATCGGGTGGGCGGTCTGGTCAAGGTTCTGGACGGCGAGACCGGCTTTTCCTTTGCCGACAGTTCGGCAGACTCCCTTGCCGAGGCCATGCGGCGGGCCATTGGGGTGTACGCAGAGGGGCCAGAAGGCGTTTTGCGTATGCAGCAGGCTGCAATCGCCAAGATAGACCGCGAACATACCTGGCAGCAGGTCATGGGCGCATACCTGGACCTGTACCGGGAAAGTATGCGGCGCTGGCAGGCTTGAGAGGTTTTTTCCCGCGCTGGCTCATGCGGGTCAGCGTTTTTTCTTCACTCGTTTCAAGGAGTACATTATGGCAGTAAAAATTGGCATCAACGGCTTTGGTCGTATCGGCAGAAACGTGTTTCGCGCCCTGTCCTGCGATCCGCTCTTCAAGGACATTGAAGTGGTGGGTATCAACGATCTGACCGACGTGAAAACCCTGGCCCAGCTTCTGAAGTACGACTCGATCATGGGACGGGCCACGCAGGAGATCAAGGCTGGTGAAACGGGTCTGCTCGTGGATGGCAAGGAGATTCCCATTACCAGCCACCGCAACCCGGCAGAGATTCCGTGGCGCAGTCTGGGTGCGGAGTACGTTTTTGAGTGTACAGGTCTGTTCACCGACCAGGAAAAGGCCCAGCCCCACATCGACGCCGGGGCAAGCAAGGTCATCATCTCCGCGCCAGCCAAGGGTGGGGTCAAGACCATTGTCATGGGTGTGAATGAGGACGAGTACAATCCGGCAGAGCATCATATCGTGTCCAATGCCTCCTGCACCACCAACTGCTTGGCTCCGGTGGCGCAGGTAATTTTGAACAACTTTGGCATCAAGCGCGGTCTGATGACCACGGTCCACGCTTATACCGGCGATCAGCGTCTGGTGGATGCACCCCACAAGGACCTGCGGCGGGCGCGTGCGGCAGCGCTCTCCATGATTCCCACCAAGACCGGCGCTGCTGCTGCTGTGGCCCTGGTCATTCCTGAACTGAAGAACAAGTTTGACGGTCTGGCGGTGCGCGTGCCCACACCCACGGTTTCCTTGGTTGATGTGGTGATTGAAGTGGAGCGGGAAACTACTACAGACGAGGTCAACAAGGTCTTGGCTGCTGCGGCCAACCGCTATCTGGGCTATACTGATGAGCCTTTGGTCTCCATTGACTTCCGGGGCGATGCCCACTCTTCCATTGTGGACGGGACCTGCACCCGGGTCATAGGAACCACGGTGAAGATCATGAGCTGGTATGACAACGAGTGGGGCTATTCCAACCGTATGCTCGATCTGGTGCGCCACATGGACGCCAACAAGGCGCTGTAATCCGGCTTGTGTCCCCTGTCTCAACGGCTTCTTCACGGTGAAGAAGCCGTTTCCTTTTTTCTGACCGAGTTCTGATGAAAAAATACATTGTGCTGATTTCGGGCGTGAATGCCCAAGTGGAAGCAGAAGGTTATGTGCAGCGGTGCAGCTTTCACACCACTCGCCTGTTTGAGGCTGAAGACCCGCATCATGCCCGACACCTGGCAAGGGATACGGTTGATCGCGAACTGGACGGCGTGATCCACAACAAGAGCGGAGATCCGCTGGTGATCTCCGTGGACTGGATGAAGGAGGTGGAATCCTTTGAGGAGTACGGCGATCTGCCCTACAAGGACGAGTTTGTCTGGTTTCGGGAATGAGCGCCCCCCTTCTGTGGCAACGAAACGATCAAGGCCGCGTCTGCATGGCAGACGCGGCCTTGATCTGTGCATTTGGCGCTGTTCAGCAGGGGAATCAGTTTTTCTTTTCCAGACTCTTTTTCTCCGCAGGGGCCTGGGCCTTTTCCGCTTCCGCCGCAGAACCCAGGATGGCGGAACGGCTGACCTTGATGCGGACATTGTCCGCCACTTCCAGGGTCACGACCGTCTCTGTCAGACCGGTAATCTGACCGTAGATGCCGCCGTTGGTAATGACCTTGTCCCCGCGCTTGAGGTTGTCCAGATACTGCTGGTGCTGCTTGGCCTTCTGCTGCTGGGGCCGGATCAGCAGAAAGTAGAACACGAGAAAGATGAGAATAAGCGGGATGAACTGGGCCAGCGTGGCCGCGCCGCCAGAAGCAGGTGCAGCCGCTTCTCCGGCGGCATAGGCGATTCCTGTCATGAAAGTCCTCCGTATTACATGGGTTTTTGACCGTTGCGCAGGCGGTAGAATTCGTCCCGGAAGGCCAGAAAGCGGTCTTGCCGGATCGCCTCGCGCATCTGGGCCATCAGGTTGCAGTAGTAGTGCAGGTTGTGGATGCTGTTGAGCTGGCTGGCCAGAATTTCATGGCTCTGGAACAAATGGCGCAGATAGGCACGCGAGAAATTTTTGCAGACAGAACAGGTGCAAAGCGGGTCAAGCGGACCAGCATCCCTCTGGAAACAGGCGTTTTTAATAACCAGTTTCCCCTGTGAAGTAAAGAGCATTCCATTTCTCGCGTTGCGGGTTGGCATCACGCAGTCAAACATATCCACCCCGTGCCGCACGCCCTCCACCAGGTCTTCCGGCGTCCCCACGCCCATGAGGTAACGACTGCGCTCTTCCGGGAGTCGGGGCGCACAGCAGGCCAGAATGTCAAGCATCATCTCCTTGGGTTCGCCCACAGAAAGTCCGCCCAAGGCATAGCCGTCAAAACCGATGTCCTTGAGTTCCTCAAGCGCTTCCAGACGCAGGTCTTCGTTCATGCCGCCCTGCACAATGCCAAAGAGCAGTTGACCGGTTGGCGACTGCGCGGTGCGGCAGCGTCTGGCCCAGCGGTTGGTGAGTGCTGTGGCTCTGGCAGCCTCGTCCCGGGTGGCAGGGAAGGGAATGCAGGTATCCAGGGTCATCATGATGTCGCTCCCCAGGGCTTCCTGCACGTGAATGGCGTCTTCCGGGCTGAGAAAGAGTTTTGCGCCATCCAGATGGGACCGGAAGGCAGCGCCTTCTTCCGTGATCTTGGCCAGTTCATTCAGACTGAAGATCTGGAAGCCCCCGGAATCGGTCAGAATGGGGCGATCCCAGTGCATGAAGCGGTGCAGTCCGCCCAGTTCCCGGATCAGTTCATGACCAGGCCGGATGTAGAGGTGATAGGTATTGCCCAGAATGATCTGTGCGCCCAGGCTTTTCAGGTCTTCTGGCGTCACCGCCTTAACCGTGGCCTGGGTACCCACAGGCATGAAGACCGGGGTTTCAATCGTGCCGCGTAGTGTGACCAGACGGCCTGTGCGGGCCTGACATTCGCTGGATCGGGCAAGTACGGTAAAGGGACTTGGCATGGTGGTTGGCGTGCAAATTGCGGGGTTGACAGATGGTGGGCGGAATTGCCGCCAGACACCACAGGACCTTTCGCTGTATCCGGGTTTGCGCCAGTTCAGACGAAGGCGGCACACAGCGACTGCTTCAACATACGCGGTTTTTCGCAAACGCGCAAAGGCCGGGAAGCCTGCTGGCAAGAGAGACTGGCAGGCGGGGCTTTCGGTGTCCAGAAACAGCGTGCTATTTGCTTCTTGCTTCATCAAGATCGCCCAAGGGAACAAGGCGGTTTTCGCCGTACCATTCCCCAAAGTGGGGCATGGTACGGTTGCGAGCCAACCCCAGATTCCCCAATGTCGTCAAATTTGGAGCATTTCCGTTTTGTCTTTTACTACTTTCACCGCTTTGCTGGAAAGTCACTCTGTTCAGCATGATAGAAAAAGTGAAAACGGAAACGCTCTAACCACTTGTTTTTTCATGGAAAATCAGAATTCCCACAGCCTGTGGGACAGCAATGCCCCAAAACCAAAGGGGTCTGCCGGTGATTCATCCCGACAGACCCCTTGTTTGTGGGTGGAGAGTGTCCTGTAGAGAGGTACTCAATGAATCTGGTCGCTGGTCACGTACTCCCAGCAGTCAGGACTGGCGAAAAGTTTTTTCAGAAAGGCCTGATGCAGTGTGTGCCCGGAACGGTCGGCAATGAGGTGTCCCACAATGGGTGCGCCCGCCAGCGCCGCGTCGCCGATAATGTCCAGCATCTTGTGGCGAACAAACTCGTCCTTGTAGCGCAATCCACCTTCATTCAACACGCTTTTGCGGTTCCAGTGAATGGCGATGACGTTGTCCAGAGTACCACCCAGAGCCAGACCGTGCTGCCACAGCTCTTCCACCTGTTCCACATAGCCAAAGGTACGGGCTTTGGCGATTTCTTCAATGAAGTTCCGGCGGTTGAGTTCAGTGGCGTAGCGCTGGTTCTGGATCAGTTCGGCGTCAAAGTTGATGCTGCACGTCAGGCGGCAACTGTTTTCAGGCTCAACGCGCATACTCTTGCCGCCCTCCTCGTACTCCACCGGACGGGTAATGTGCAGGTAGGTGCGGGGCGCGGACTGGCGCGTCCGTCCCGCCTGCCGTAACGCCTCCACAAAGGGCCAGGCACTGCCGTCCATAATGGGAATTTCCGGGTTGTCCACAGTGATGCGGGCGTTGTCAATACCCATGCCAGAGAGCGCGGCCATCAGATGCTCTACTGTGGAAATTTGCGCCTGTCCCCTGCCCAGGGTGGTAGCCAGCATGGTGGAGCCGACCAGATCAAAACGGGCCGGAATCTCCGGCTGATCAGGCAGATCTGTACGCACAAAGGTAATACCGGTCCCGGCAGGAGCGGGATAGAGACCCAGACGGACTTTCTGACCGGAATGCAGACCAGAGCCGCTACAAAATGCAGGCTGTTGCAGGGTATATTGATAGTGTTCCAGTTTGGGTTCCATGATTTTCTTCATCTCTTCTCTGAAAGCTGGATGGGGACGCGGTTCACACCGCACCTTCTGCATATCCCCAGAGCAAAAAGCAGACCATTCAGGCATTTTCCGGAAAAATTTTTGAACTTTTTCCAGTTTTCCAAGGAAAACAGGGAAGTAGATGGGGACACCTTGATCGTCTCTTGCAGGGTGGGAAGCAAAAAGGCTGTGGCAAAAAAAACACAGTCTCTGAAAAACAACACGGCTGTATCTTTTGTGCAACACAAAAAGGGAAAGGTTGGTTCGCTCAAAACAGCAAGGGGTAATTTTTCAAGATTCCCGCAAGCTGGCTCGTGCTTTCCTTCTCCACCCTGAAGGGTGGTGGGCTTATCGAGCGGACCGGTCCCCCAGCCAGACTGTTCAGGACTGGCGCAGGCTATCCAGATCAATGCCGTACCGGTTGATCTTTTCGTACACGCTCTTCCGGGAAAGCCCCAGAACCGCGCTGGCTGTACTCACCTGCCCGCCGAAGCGCCCCAACACAGTCAGTAAATACCGTTTTTCTTCGGCCTCCATGTGGGCCTTGAGGCTCTCCGGCTCGCCATCAGGCAGTGGCAGAGGAGACAAACTCACTTGCCTTTCTTCACCCAGAATGCAGAAACGCCGCACCTCGTTGCGCAGTTCCCGCACATTGCCCGGCCAGGATCGCGCCGTCAGCCTGTCCAGAAAGTTCTGCGGCAAAAGCACTGGCTGACCTGCGTGCAAGAGATTGTACTCCTCGGCAAAGTGCCGCGCCAGCAGCGGGATGTCTTCTTTTCGCGCAGACAGTGGCGGGATTTTCAGCGGCAGCACGTTCAGCCGGAAATACAGGTCCTGCCGGAAGCGTCCGGCCCGGGCCTCTTCCTCCAGATCGTGGTTTGTGGCTGACACGATGCGGGCCTGCAAAGGGATAAGCGCGTTGCCGCCCAGCCGGGAAAAAGCCCGCTCTTCCAGCACCCGCAGCAGCTTGCCCTGAAGGTGCAGCGGCAGGGAACAAATTTCGTCCAGAAACAGCGTGCCACTGCCCGCAAATTCAAACTTGCCGGGCTTGCGGCTCTCCGCGCCGGTAAAGGCCCCACGTTCGTGACCAAACAGTTCGGATTCCAGCATTTCAGCGGGCAGAGCTGCCATATTGACCGCCACAAAGGGCTGTCCGGCAGCGGAAAGCGCGTGCAGTGCCCTGGCTGCCAGTTCCTTGCCCGAACCTGTCTCACCGCTGATGAGTACCGGGTCAGGCGCGGCAGCCATGGTTTCAATCAGTGCATAGACCTGCCGCATGGCCGGATGCGCACCCACCAGACCGTAAAAGGCGCTGCGCTCTGCCCGGCTGGCCGCCAACCTGGCCTGCAGTTCCCGGTTTTCCAGCATGAGTCGCTTCCGCTCCACAGCCCTGGTCAACGCACCCAGCAGCGTTTCCTCATCTACCGGCTTTTGGAGAAAGTCATAAGCGCCTTCTTTTACAGCCTTCACTGCCATGGCCACGTCTCCATGCCCAGTGATGAGAATGACCGGCAAGTCCGGGTCCAGACCTTTCAGTTTTGCCAGCAACGTCATGCCGTCCATGCCAGGCATACGAATGTCTGCCAAAACTGCGGCAAAGTCGCGCTTGCCTGTCTGTACTGCAGCCAGAGCCTCCAAGGGATTGGCAAAGGTATCAGCCGCATAACCGGCCAGTTCCAGGGTCTGGCGCAAGGCCAGCAGGAGATAAGGGTCGTCGTCCACGACCAGCAGACGCGGAAAGGACATGAGCTGTTCTGGGGTTCGGATTGGGATCAGGATCGGTTTACACGCGGCATCCGCACGTTCAGTTCAGAATACGCAAAACCGGAATCGTACATTCAATGCGCTCCTGTCTCAAAGGTTTTGCAATCAATTCTTGTTTCAGCGAAGCGGTACAAGTCCGTGGCTCTGCCCCTACTGTCTATCCCATTGATTTGTATCATGTCCCTTTAAGTTGATGACATTGGGGGAATAGGGGGTTAGTTCGTAACCGTACAATTCCCCGCATTGGGGAATCTTGCGGCGAAAACCAAGCCTTGTTCCTCTGGGCAGCCTCCTTGAAGCAGGAACCCACCGAAGTGATTCAGGAGTCTTGTTTTGCTCCTGAACGCGGTAGGAATCTCCCGCCTTCAGGCGGGAGAGGATGTCAAAATTTGAGAAGTTATGAAAACCGTTCAAACCCTTGCCGATCAGGTCGTGACGAGGAAGGCCGTATTCATGAGGTTTTTCGGTTTGTTTTGCAGGGTCGCAAACTGGATGGCCGCTCCGGAGCCGTTACCGTCAGCGTCGTACAAAAGCGCACCGGTTGTAGTGTTGTAGAGGATATAGTCGTTAGCGTCCCTTGCCAGACCACCCACACTCGCCTTGAAGTGCGCCGCGCTCAATGTGCCTCCATTCAACTTGGCGAAGATGGACTTTTTCAACTGAATCTTGTCCTCTCCAAACCTGAAGTCAGTGATGGTATCCACATTGGTGTTCTTGTTCAGCGCTGCGTCAAACACGAACACATCCTTGCCCGTTCCGCCTTCCAAACGGTCATTGCCTGTCCCGCCGTTCAGGGTGTCGTTGCCCTCACCACCAAGAAGCCTGTCTTTCCCGCTCTCGCCCTCGATACGGTCATTACCCTCGTTACCGGACAAGGTATCGTCTCCTGCCCCACCGTAGAGCAGGTCCTTGCCCGCATTCCCGTACAGACTGTCCGCGCCATTGCCGCCGGAAAGCGTATCGTCACCCGTTCCACCAGACAGCCGGTCATTGCCATCATGGCCATACAAACGATCCTTGCCTGAACCGCCTTCCAAGCGGTCATTGCCCGCGCCGCCTTCCAGCCGGTCATTGCCAAGACCGCCCTTCAGAGAGTCATTGCCTGCGTCGCCGTACAGCACATCGTTGCCAGTGTTGCCAATGAGTGTGTCATCGCCGCCAAGTCCCTTGATGGTATCGTTGCCGTCAAGTCCATCTATATATTCTCCCCGGTTTGTGCCAGTCAGGGAGTCATGGCTCACAGAAGGCGTATTGGCATACACAATGCCCTCTGTGCCGTTCAAGCCGTCCGTACCGTACAAGTACTGCAAGGCAAGAATATCCCGCGGACCATAGACAGCCGCGTAGCCTCCAAGTCCAAGACTATAAGACATCAGGGTATAGTCATCATCGTTGAAGGCATTGTCCTTAAATTGTTCATAGTATCTCGTTCCTCTGGGATCGCCTTCACCGTCTTCAAAGGGATGCTTCAAACCAAGGGCATGTCCAACTTCATGCGCAATGGTAGCGAAACGGGAATAATTTGAAACCCCTTGAAAAGATTCATCGATTAGTATGCTTGTAGCCGGATAACCTCCATAGGTTATCCCTGACCAATCCTCTTCAGAAGATTGATCTGCAGAACTCTTCCCAGAGAAAAAGTGTATATTACTTTTATCAAGATCAAAAGTTTGTTGGAATTCTATACCCGTTATGTCTGTCAGCATGGCGAAAACAGCACGACAGTCATCATGGTATTGACTATTCAACGATCCATACGAAGAGACTGAAGATCCATCATTTCCCCAGTCATAGTCTGACGATCTTGCCCATGACATATCAGTATCAAATGAGTAATACAGGATATTTCCTTGAGTCAATCCGAGATAGTTCCAGTCTGAAATTGAATATTTCAACAATCCATCGGTAAAACCATCGTCAGCATTGAACAAATTGAGCCAATCCGATACCTTGGAGTTCATACCATCGATTTCCCGCCTGTCAAGACCCACCCTTGTCGGAGTGACAGGCATACTGGCCTGTGCAGGGTCATGCAAATTGTACTGGGAAACGACAAATTGTGTGTAGTCACTGATTGGATCTGTAATCGTTATATTCCCTTTATCCTGATAGTATCGGTTCACATCAAAGTATGAACTGGGATTGATGCCGGTTGTGCCGTCAGCTTGACGGTAGAATGCGCCGTTTGTGCTGAAGTCTGCCCAAGCGTCACTGACCCCGAGATTCGATGCTGTCCAGTTGGTACGCCCGCCTTCCCGTTTCGCGTTGTATGCTATAGCTTTCTGCTGCAGATAGTAATCCGCATCAAAATAAATACTTTTGTATTTATCCAGGAGTTCATTAAAAGAAATAGACATATTGTTCCTCCCAAAAAGAAATTCCTGATTGGTTTTTGGTTGTTCAAGGCATTTCAGGTAGCAGCCCGTTGAAAAACGCTGTTCGGCTAAAATCACTCCTAATAAAATCAAGGGGTCAGCGCCCGTATTTTGGAACAAAAACGAGTTTTTCAACGGGCTGTTAAATGGACGACATTGGGGGAATAGGGGCTTGGTTCGCAACCGTACACTTCCCCG
>CAMNHX010000020.1 GCA_946539945.1 uncultured Desulfobulbus sp.
AGACAGGTCTATCTGCTTGATGGCCATGCGGGTAGCAGCAGAAACCAGTTCCTGCTCAATGGCAAAGCGTTTGCCGCCGCCGTGACCAGGAATGCCGGTCTGCGCCACGCAACCGGAGAGCGCAAGACAGTACAGCGCAGACCACAGCAGCAGGCCGCGCCTGCAAAAAAAAGCGGTGTTCATCCGATATTCGGCACGAAAACCCCGGCATTCATGCCGGGGAGGAAGCGCCCCCTCCATGGTGTGTATTTTCAAGGGTTGTGATAAAATGGATTTTGTACGCGACAAAAATCTGAACCTTCACAAGCGTCTTCAAGGCAACGGCTCTCCAAAAGCGCCAGCTTTGGCGGGAAGTCTCTGGCTCAAAAAGATGCCCTAGGCAAAACACCGTTTTCTTGTCCGTTTTGTGGCAGGCTTGCCCACGCTGACCTGAATGCGGGTCGGGTCAAAATCTTGCAAGCCTTGGTTTCCTTTTCAGGCAATCAAGGGGCGCTGTAAACCGCCCCCATGTGGCAAAGAATTCTGTTCTTTGACCATAAACTTCGTCCAGCAGGGCGGGCTTGTTTACGGTTCTCTCAAGCCTTCGTCCAAAGCGCGGATAATGGGATAGAGGAAATAGGAAATCACGGAACGGGTTCCCACCTTGATTTCAGCCTGCACCTTCATGCCCGGAATGAGTCTGAAGCCAGGCGGCACATCCTTGAGTTGCGTACCCAAGAGCTTCACCCGACAGCGGTAAAAGGCCGGACCAAGCTCGTCCCGCCCCGGTTCAGGCTTCAGCATCTGTTCGGCAGTGGCACGGTTGAAGGCATTTTCACTGATGACCCGCACTTCGCCGGGCAGGGTATCGTGGCGCTGGAAGGGAAAGGCGTCCAGCTTGATGCGCACGCTGTCGCCCGTGCGGATGCGGCCAATGTCCTTGGAGGGCACGTCCACTTCAGCCTCCAGGACCGTACCCTGCGGCACTAGGACCATAAACGGCTCGGCCTGCTGGAGAACGGAACCCACGGAACGCTCCCCCACCTTGAGGACCACACCCTTGGCCGGGGCCTTCAGCACGATCAGGTCGTGCAGGCGTTTGGCCTTGTGCAGCTCTTCCATTACCCGGTTGTGTTCGGTGCGCAACCGCACAGCCTGCTCCAGAAGCTCTTCCTGACGCTGCTTCACAAAGCGCTCCCACTCTGACTTGGTCTGCTTCAGCTCGTTTCTGGTGACTTCTGCCTCGGCCCGCAGATTGGCCAGGGTGTTGTCCGACTCTACTCGCGCCTTCTGGGCCTCAATCAGGCGCAGGCGACGTTGAGTCTCCTCCTCACCGCTCATGCGCCGGGCCGCAGTGCCTTCCATGTTGCGCAACACCTTGCCCTGCTTTTCCTGTCCGGCCTGCTGCACCGCGTTCAGTTCCAGCCGGGCCTGCAAGGCAGCCCGCTTGTCCTCAATCAGACGGCGGGTCTCTGTCTCCACCTGCCGCCGCTGGGCCAGAACCTGCTCCTGCAAGAGACCGTCTGCGCCCTCGTCTGGCCTGGCCTTGAAACTCCTGCCTGCCAGTTCTGCCTCAATGCGCCGGAGCTGTGCGCCCAGGGAGAGGCGCTGCTTTTCCAGCAAATCCAGATCAGCGCTGGCAAAGGTCGGGTCAAGGGTAGCCAGGACCTGCCCCTCTTCCACAACATCACCAACTCTGGCCTCAATGGTGCGGATAACGCCTGCGTTCATGGGCTGGACCACAAGGGTTGGCTCACTGGTGATCAGTTCACCAGAGGCGACCACAATGCGATCCACCCGGAACACAATCGCGCCCACAATCAGGGCGACAATGGCTGTCAGAATCAGGTACAGAACCCAGCGTGCCTTGCCAGGCACAGGCCGGTCTTCAATCTCCACCGCGTCTGGCTGGTATTCCAGAATGTCCTTGTCGTGCTTGCCCATAGTCAGAAGTTGGCGCGTTTAACTGTCTCTTCGAAGGTTTTCACTTTGGTTTTTCTCGTGCGATCGGCACACTTTAGAGCGTTTCCGTCTTCACTTTTTATGTCATACTGAACGGAGTGAAGCGGAGTGACTTTTCAGCGAAGCTGGAAAGAAACGGAAAGGTTCCAAAAACTTTCAAGGTTCAACTTTTTTCACCGATTCTCTCAACATGATATAAGAAATGAAAGCAGAACAACTCTATTCCTGCTGATGTTCGTTCAGGATTTTCCACACACCTTGCACATTCTCAATATTTTTCATCCGGGGATATGCCGAACCAATCAAGAGAAGATCGTAGCCAAAAAAATTATTAAAAAATGACAGATTACTTTTGAAGTTGATAGTCCCCCAACCGTCTTTCAATAATTCCAATGACACCTCTGGCAACTTGCCTCTGTCAATAAATGTGATTTTTTATTTTCGATAAAAATTATCCGTTTATCTGTTATTGTATAGAGAGTCTTGCTCATTATTTTCTTTTTTATAATGAATCTTCCGACAAGGAGATAAAGACCAACCAGAAAAAACGGGACAGAAAAGAGAGCTTCAAATATTCTTCCCATTGAAATAGATACTATTGCTACTTTTGTCGGAATAATCAACCAAAATATTATAAAAGGTATAATAAAGTAATCAATTTTTTCCAAAAGTACACCTTTTCCCGGTGTTCCTTGCCACAACACATGTTCATCTGAAGAAAGAAACTGTTGTACCTGCGCAATCTGTCCTTGTTGCATGAGTGTTTTTCCTGTCTGTTGGTCTTTTTTATGGCTTTGGGGTGACCGTTTCTTCCATAGATCAGACACCACAACTTCAAAACGAAACCGGAAAACTCACCGGATCACCAGATGCTGTCCGGGTTTGGGGCGATCCTGTGCGCGGACAATGATCAAATCTTCCAGTTCATTGTCGTCTTCAGGTCCAGCAGGAAAACTCCCGGTCAGCATGACAGCCAGTCGCTCCACCGTGGCGACAGTGACCGTAGCTGCCTGTCCGGCGCGGATGCCTGCTGTCAGGTCCTGAATCAGGCCCTCCCAGGTCCCCTGCGGAAACACCCGGCTGATGCCCCTGTCCGCCAGAATGTGAACCCGCCGCTCCAAGACTGAAATGAAGAGCAGCACACCTGTGGCCTCCCGGGTGTGCTGCAGCCCCTTGCTGTAGAAGTTGAGTACAGCCTCGCGCTCCACCTCAAAACGCGCCCGTTCCGCTGGAATGGCCCAGCGCCACAGCAGGGGTACATAAGGCAGAAGAAAGCCCAATCCCATGAAAAGGCACAGAAACACGCCCAAGAAGAGCCAGAGCGGATCACCTGACCACCAGAACAGGGGAGCCACTCCCTTGACCGTGAGCAGCCCCAGCAGCAAGGCTGTCAGCAGAGCCAGCCCCTGCCGGGTTTCTGGATAGTCGTGACTGTCCGAGACCACCATGACCACGATTTCGCCAGAAGTCCTGGACTCGGCTGTGGCCACCGCCTCACGCACGCGCCTAGACTCTTCTTCTGTAAAAAACTGCTCTGCCAGACTTTTCCGTTTCAGTATCCGCATCTCACCACCAGGAAGCCGTTCCGCCTGATTCGCCGCCCCCGCATCCGGTTCAGAGTTCCATCTGCTGATGCCAGAGTTTTTTGTACAAGGCGCAGTGCTGCAAAAGCTCGTCATGCTTGCCGTGCCCCACCAGATAACCGCGCTCCAGCACAATGATGCTGTCTGCATCCTTCAGCATGGAGAGCCGGTGCGAGACCACCAGAACCGTGCGGTTTCGGGCAATGCCTTTCAGGTTGGCCCGGACAATGGCCTCGCTTTCCGGGTCAAGGGCGCTGGTGGCCTCGTCAAGGATGAGTATCTCTGGTCGGGTAAGCAGCGCCCGGGCAATGGCCAGGCGTTGCCGTTGCCCACCAGAGAGGTTCTGTGCGCCTTCTTCCAGAAGCGTGTCATAGCCCTGCGGCAGGTTGACAATGAACTCGTCTGCGCCAGCCAGGATCGCGGCCCGGATAATCTCATCCCGGCTGGCTGCTGACTGCCCGGCCCGGATATTGTCTGCCACAGTGGCGCGGAACAGGAAATTTTCCTGCAGGACCACGCCCATGTGCTGCCGCAGATGGGCAGTATCCATCTCGTTCAGATAGCAGTTGTTGATGCGGATAGTGCCGGTTGAGGGGAAATACACCTTTTGCAGCATCCGGGTCAGCGTGGTCTTGCCCGAACCACTGGGACCAACAATGCCCAGCATACTGCCTGCCGGAATGGTCAGGGAGATCTCGTGCAGCACGTTGGGCAGGTTGGGTGCGTAGCGGAAGCCCACGCGATCAAAGACGATATTGCCCCGCAACGGGGGTGTGGCCCCATGCCGTCCAGCACCCCACTCTTCCTTGGCGTTCATCACAATGCCCAGCTTTTCCACGGAAAGCGCAGCTTCCTGATACTGGTGGATCAGGCCCACCAGCCGGACCAGGGGCGAGGTCACGCGACCAGCCAGCATCTGGAAGGCAATGAGTGCGCCTACGGTCATGCTGTGGTTAAAAACCAGGCTTGCGCCCATCCAGATCAGAATGACCGTCATAATCTGTTCCAGAAACTGGGTGATGGACCGGGCAGTAATCGATATCTTGCCCACCCGGAACTGCATACTTACAGCAGCTGCGACCTTCTGCTCCCATTGGCTGCGCAAGAGTGGCTCTATTGCCATGGCCTTGACCGTGGCCACACCGTGGATGGTTTCCACCAGCATGGCCTGCCGCTTGGACTCTGCCTCGTAGAGTTCGTTCAGTCGCCGCCGGAAGGGCCGGATCAAAAGGGCAATCACTAGGGTAATCAGCCCGGTGATGACCAGCACAATGGCCGTCAGCCGGATGCTGTAGAAAAAGAGGAAGGGCAGAAAGACAAAGAGCGAGGTGGCCTCCAGCATGGTGAGAAAGACACTGCCGGAGAGGAACTGCCTGATCTTGGCGGTCTGCTGCATATGCTGGGTCAGCACGCCAGCAGTGATATGCTCAAAAAAATCCAGAGGCAGGTTGAGCAGATGGCGGAAGGTGCGGGAGGTGACGCGCAAATCTATCTTGTTGGTGGCGTGCAGGAGCAGGTAGTCGCGCAGAAAGTCCAGTCCCGCGCCCACAGCCAAGGCTACGGTCATGCCGATGCCCAGTACCTGCAAGGTGGTGAAGGCTTGGTTGACCAGAACCTTGTCAATCACAATCTGGAAAAAGAGCGGAGTCACCAGGGCAATCAGGTTGATGAAGAGGACTGCCAAGCCCACATCAAAGAAGGTGACTTTCTGGCGCAGAAATTCCGGGATGAACCAGCGCAGGGAAAAGGGCTGGTTCTCGTCGCTTATCTTGTAGAGGCGCTTGAGCAGGCAGAGTTCCCCACCCCAGCGGGCAGTGAACTCCTGCTCTGTCAGCCGCAGATGGCCGTCCGCGTGCAGGGGATCGTACAGACCCACCAAGGGCGTGCCGTCCTGGTCTGTGGTCATGCCAACCAGAACCACGGAATGGCCGTTTTTGAGCCGCGCCAGCGCAGGCCAAGCCTTTTTCAGACGCCCCAGATCTTTCCACTTGCCCTTGAAGATCTTGGCCTTGAGTCCTGCATCCTTGGCCATGCGCAGGAGCGTGCCAGTCGGTATCTCCTCCCGGCTCAAGCCGTACTCGTGCAGCAGCCGTTCCTGGGTCAGTTCTATCTTGTGCTCTTTGGCAATGAGCGAAAAGCAGATGAGCGCGGTATTGATCTGCTCAAAGACCAGAACACCGCCGGTCCACATCCTGCGGAACATATCCAGACCAAAGACTTCTGGCTGTGCGTCAGTCCGGCCAGGATCGAGCAGGGCAGCCTTGCCCTGTCCCAAAGCAACCAGAACCCGGTACTGGCCACTCTGCAACTCCACGACCACTGGCAGGCGGTCCGGCAGGTCAGGCAGATTGGACCAGTTCAGACGGGCCAGAATGGGGCGCAGTCCAGCTTCGCGCACAAGGTCCAGAACCTTTTGAAAGAAATCAGGACGGGCTTCTGGGTCTTCTGGCTCACGCAGAGCCTCCAAACTGGCGACGAGCTGGGGTACAGACAGGGACTGCGCCAGATACCGGCAAGAGTCCAGAAGACCGCTTGGGCCTGTAAGCTCTGGGGTCTGCTGTTCCTGTTCCGGGTGATCTGAAGGAGAGGCTGTTGGGGAATGCTGTTCCATGAGTGCTGCACAGGGATGTTCAAAAAACGGCTACAGGCGGACATGATACGGGAAAATGTGATGCCTGGCAAGAGTTTGGCGCACAGTCCGAAGCGCCCTGACCAGAAGCAATGCCTGTTTTTCACGTTGATTCGCGGGTTTTCAGAAAGACCACCTCTGGGAACAGTTCCTGGGTGTGCGAAAGCCGCCACTCGCCTTCAGCCAGATAGCTCAAACGCCCTTCCGCGTCATGGGCCAGGTTGAACCGGTTTTTCTTTTCAAACTCCTGCAGGATCTTGGGATCAGCGCATTCCACCCAGCGGGCCAGACCAAAG
This sequence comes from uncultured Desulfobulbus sp., assembly GCA_946539945.1. Classification (GTDB taxonomy): domain Bacteria; phylum Desulfobacterota; class Desulfobulbia; order Desulfobulbales; family Desulfobulbaceae; genus Desulfobulbus. The sequence goes on from CAMNHX010000020.1 coordinate 6,450, forward strand.
TTGAGCGGTTCAGCGCTGGCCTCCACGCCGTACTCATCCTTGAGCCGCGCCATGGTGATTTCAAACTGCAAAACGCCCACTGCGCCCAGAATGGAGTCAGTACCCACCAGGGGCCGGAAAACCTGGACCGCGCCTTCCTCTGCCATCTGGAGGAGTCCTTTTTGCAGCTTTTTCATGCCCAGAGGGTCACGCAAAACCACGCGGCGGAAATGTTCGGGCGCAAAGTTGGGGATACCTGTGAACTTGAGCGGCTCCTTGTCAGTAAAGGTATCGCCGATCTTGATGGTCCCGTGATTGTGGATGCCGATGATGTCGCCGGGCCAGGCTTCGTCCACGTTGGACCGTTCCTGGGCCATGAAGATCGTGGCATTGCCCAGTCCGATCTCCTTGCCCAGCCGGTGATGCAAGACCTTCATGCCCCGAGTGAACTTGCCGGAGCAGATACGGAAAAAGGCGATGCGGTCGCGGTGGGCAGGGTCCATGTTTGCCTGAATCTTGAAGGTGAAGCCGCTGAAGGACTCTTCAGTCGGCTCAACCATGCGAGTACTTGTAGCGCGAGGCCCAGGCGGCGGGGCCAGTTCCACAAAGGCGTCCAGAAGTTCGCGCACCCCGAAGTTGTTGATCGCACTGCCGAAAAAGACCGGGGTCTGTCCGGCCTTGCGGTACTGCTCAAAGTCAAAGGGATTGGCTGCGCCCTGCAAGAGTTCCACGTCTTCCCGAAGACGGGCAGCAGCGTCTGCACCTATCAAGCTGTCCAGTTCCGGGCTGGCCAGATCGCGCACCACAAGGCAGTCTTCGGGCCGGGTATCGCGGCTGGGTGTGAACAGGGTTATCTGTCTTTCGCGCAGGTCGTACACACCCTTGAAGCCCTTGCCCATGCCAATGGGCCAGGAGAGGGGCGTACACTCGATTTGCAGCTTGTCCTCAATATCTTCCAAAAGTTCCAGCGGTTCCAGCCCGTCTCGGTCCAGCTTGTTGATAAAAGTGATGATAGGCGTGTTGCGCATCCGGCAGACCTCCATCAACTTCCGGGTCTGGGACTCCACACCCTTGCCGCTGTCAATCACCATGAGCGCGGAATCCACGGCAGTGAGTACCCGGTAGGTGTCTTCGGAAAAATCCTGGTGTCCGGGTGTGTCCAGGAGGTTGATTTCATAGTCGCGGTAATGGAACTTCATCACCGAGGTGGTGACAGAAATACCGCGCTCCCGCTCAACAGCCATCCAGTCGCTGGTGGCGTGCATGGCGGTCTTGCGCGATTTGACCGCGCCCGCCATCTGGATAGCGCCGCCAAAGAGCAACAGTTTTTCGGTCAAGGTGGTCTTGCCCGCATCCGGGTGGCTGATAATGCCAAAGGTGCGGCGTTTGGCGATTTCCTGTGCAAGTGTACTCAAGGTTTTCCTGCGTTCTGAGTTTGCGAAAGAAAGTTTGCGAAAAAAAAGGGGCGCTCGCAGGAGCACCCCTTGTGTCAGTTCTGTGAGGAGCAATCAGATCATTTCCTTGATGGCGTCACGCTCGCCCTGCAACTCCTGCTCGGTCTTCTTGATCATCTCCTTGCTGAAGTCGTCGCGATCCAGACCTTCCACGATCTTCCACTCGCCGTTCTGGCAGGTGATGGGGAAGGCGAACATCAGGTCTTCGTCCACACCGTAGGGGTTGCCCTTGCTATAGACACCCATGCTGACCCACTTGCCATTGCTGCCCAAGGCCCAGTCGCGCATGTGGTCAACAGCGGCATTGGCAGCAGAGGCGGCAGAGGAAGCGCCGCGGGCCTTGATAATGGCTGCGCCGCGCTGCTGCACTGTGGGGATGAAGTCTTCCTTGTTCCACTTCTCGTCAACCGCGCCCTTCACTGCCTTGCCAGCTGCAACAGCATAGCTGATGTCAGGATACTGGGTGGAAGAGTGGTTGCCCCAGACCACCACTTTTTCAACCTCTGAAGAGTGGCAGCCCATCTTGTCTGCAATCTGGGACATGGCCCGATTGTGATCCAGACGCATCATGGCAGTGACGTTGCGCGGATTCAGTTTGGGCGCGTTCTTCAAGAGAATGAGCGCATTGGTGTTGGCCGGGTTGCCGACAACCAGAACACGGCAGTTCGGGTTGGCGTTGTCGCTCAAAGCCTTGCCCTGGACCGTGAAGATGGCGCCGTTGGCCTTCAGCAGGTCAGAGCGCTCCATGCCCGGCCCACGGGGACGGGAGCCAACCAACAGCGCGAAGTCCGCATCCTTGAAAGCCACGTTGGGATCATCGGTCGCGATCACATCCTTCACCAAGGGGAAGGCGCAGTCCTTCAGTTCCATCAGCACGCCCTGGAGTGCGGGCATGGCAGGCGTGATTTCCAGCAGTTGCAGGATAACCGGCTGATCCGGCCCCAGCATACTGCCGCTGGCAATGCGGAAGATGAGGGAGTAGCTGATCTGACCGGCAGCTCCGGTCACGGCAACACGGACGGGTGCTTTCATAAGTCTTCTCCTGTTTTGTGGAAGGTCTTGTGATGCAGAGCCTGAAGACCCTGCGGCGGGACGGTTTGGCAGGTCACAGGGCCAGCCGAACCATGACTGATCGCATAGTGCGACGTACTGGATACTGGGCTTGCCGGAAAAAGTCAAGCGCTCTTTCCACGCTGCAAGGGGAAGGCGGTAAAGCCGGGTTGCTCCCGCTGTTTGCGGTTCTGTGCGCCGGGAGCAGGCAGGGAAAGGTGGTGTGCGGAAAGGACTTGAACTGTTTGCTTGAAATCTGATCAAATCCCTGCAAACCTGTCCAGAATGATGAGGTTTTCGGGAAATCCCTTCGACTGGACAGCGTCGATCCTTTGGAATACCCTGCTTTTCCTGAAGCGCGAAGCACAGCAGACTCCACACTCCACTCTCGCCCTTCCCCGGACTTCAACGCTGTTCCGGCGCTTTTGGTCTGTCCTCCTGCGGCGCGTTCTCGCCCCCCTCAAAGATGTAGCCAAAACCGCAGCAAAAGGGGCATTCCTCATGGGTAATCACAAAACGGCTTTCCCCGTGAAAAGTCCCCAGATCGCCAGTGCCACCGCAGTTCGGGCAAATCTGTCGTTTCTGGCCTGTTTTGTTGCCCGTTTCTCCCATATCCCCGCTCCCCAGAGCCTCTTGTCTTTGAAAAGTGTACCGCGCCCTTGTCATTTTGAACGTGTCAGCGCGAAGCACGGTGCAAGGAGTGGAGTGGAAAGAAGTCAACTCCACTGCGTTTCCCGTTTCGCTGGAAAGCCAAGTCTTCACTCTCAACACGCTAATCCAGCTTCAAACCCGCCGCTGTGGCAGCAGCCTGAACCGTATTGACCATGAGCATGGTAATGGTCATCGGCCCAACCCCACCCGGAACCGGTGTAATGGCAGCAGCCTTTTCCACTACCGCGTCAAAATCCACGTCGCCAGCCAGTTTGGCCTTGCCGCTTTCGCTGACACCCACGCGGTTCACACCCACGTCAATCACCACCGCGCCCTCCTTCACCATGTCGGCAGTCACCATTTTGGGACGCCCTGCGGCAACTACCAGAATGTCAGCGCGGCGGCAATGGGCAGCCAGGTCTTTGGTGGCGCTGTGGCACAGGGTCACTGTGGCATTGCCGCCTGCCCGCTTCTGCAAAAGCAGACTGGCAACCGGCTTTCCCACAATGTTCGAACGCCCCACAACCACGACCTCCGCGCCCTGGGTCTGCACG
>CAMNHX010000021.1 GCA_946539945.1 uncultured Desulfobulbus sp.
GTTACGGCTGGCTGGCTGGTTTCCTGTATCTGGCTGCCACGGCGCTTCGCCTGGCCCGCTTCAACGTGCAGGCTGCCAGCGAGGTGACCTCGGACGGCAACTTCACGGGCCTGCCCTGCCCGGCAGCAGCGGTCATGATTGCCGCTTCCGTGCTGTTCAGCACTGAAGTCCTCAACAACAGCGATCCGGTGCGCCACATCTTCCTGCTGCTTCTGGTCTATCTGCTCTCCTATCTGATGATCTCCACGCACCGTTACCAGAGCTTCAAGCACCTGCGCATTCCCCGGAAACAGCGTTTTCAGGCACTGGTTGGTCTGATTCTGATTCTGGCGCTTCTGGCTACCGAACCGCCCATAACCCTCTGCGTGGTCATGTTTCTGTACGTGCTTTCTGGGCCGGTCATGGCAACGTACCGGCTTCTGGCCAGGCAGAATCGGCTTCCCTGGAAAAAATCCAGACAGATGCCTGTTTCCACACCTTCCGGCGAGTCTGGCCAGAGTGGCCCGAATGGTCAGACTGGTCAGAGCAACCCGGAAGCCGGGACCTGAAGCCAGTGCGCATCAGCGGGGGCATAGCCCGGGGTTGCCGCCTGCTCGGGCCAAAAGACGAACAGCGCTTTCTCCGTCCCACCTGCGACAGGGTACGGGAAGCGCTGTTCAACATTCTGGGCAGGCGCGTTCAGAACGCGGTAACGCTTGACCTCTTTGCCGGCACTGGCGCCTGGGGGCTTGAAGCCTTGAGCCGGGGAGCCAGGGCTGTACTCTTTGTGGATGAATCCCCGGAAGCGGGACGGCTGGTGGCAGCCAACCTGCGCCACTGCCTGCCTGAAGTTGAAGCAGCCGGACAGGCGGGTTTTCTTCGCCTGCGTCTGGGACCTGGCAGCAGGCTGAATGTTCTGGCAGCAAAAGTGCCAGCCCCACACCTGTTTGATCTGGTCTTCATGGACCCGCCCTACCAGAAAAATCTGGCGGCGCAGGTTCTGAAAAGGGTGGAAGAGGCGCAGATTCTTTCTCCCCAGGCCCTGGTCGTGGCAGAAGAGCATCAGGCAGTTGTTCTGCCAGAGCGCGTGGGCAGGCTGCACGCGGTTGATCGTCGGCAATACGGGGAAAGCAGCCTGTGGCTTTTTGCCCTCAACAGCCAGTCAAATGGAGCATGAAGCATGGACGCCTCCAATCTGCCCTGTCCTAGAGAGTCGGGCACGGCCCGCAGCGCCCTCTATCCGGGAACCTTTGATCCCATTACCAACGGCCATCTGGACATCATCAGCCGGGGTCTTTGTGTCTTTGAAAAGATCACGGTTGTTGTGGCCAAGAACGTGAAGAAGCAGCCACTCTTTGATCTGGAAGAGCGCTGCCAGCTTATCCGTGACTGCTTTGTCGGGCTTGAAGACCGGGTGACTGTGGACGCTACCAGCGGACTGGTGGTGGACTATGCGCTCGAACACGGCATTGACGCCATTATCCGGGGCCTGCGCGCAATTTCCGACTTTGACTACGAGTTCCAGCTTGCCCTGATGAACCGCAGGCTTGCGCCCTCGGTGGAAACCGTGTTCCTCATGACCGGCTTTCGCTGGATCTACATCAGTTCAACAGCCATCAAGAATGCGGCCCGCTTTGGTGGCCATATCTCCGGGTTGGTGCCGGAGCACGTGGAAGCAGCACTGAAACGCAAATTCGGGTGATCCTGTGCCTCTGATCCGCCGCCTTGTTCCGGCGTTGCTCCTTCTGTGCCTGCCCCTGTTCTTTGTGGGCGGGCCGGGCTTTTATTCTCCCCGATCCTCGGTCGCCTTCTGGGATCTGGGCCATGTGGGCTACTTTGGCCTTTTGACCCTGTGGCTTGCTGCCTGGTCGCCTGTGCAGCGCCCCGGTCTTTCCGGTCTGGCGCGGCTGGCGCTGTTGACGCTGCTTCCCTTTTTGGCAGGTCTTGCCGTTGAAGTCCTACAGTTTTTCGTGCGCGGTCGTTCCGCTGGTTTGGGCGATCTGGGGCGAGACCTCGTGGGTATAGTTCTGGCCCTGGCCTTTTTCCCCTGGCCGCAGGCAGAGCGCTGGAAACAGGTGTTGCGAGCTTTGCGGGTTCTGGCACTGGCGCTCCTGCTGCTTGCTGTCTGGCCCTTTTTGCGGGCCATGCTGGATGAAGACCGGGCCAGACGGGACTTTCCTGTTTTGGCTGATTTTGAGACCAAGGACGAGTTGTCCCGCTGGTATCACGCCAACCAGTTCAGGCTGGACGATCAGATTGTGCGGCACGGCAGGCATTCGGCCCGCATCCAGCTTTCCACAGCCAGAATTTCCGGTGTTACCCTGCTGCACTTCCCCTCGGACTGGCGCGGTTTCCAGTGGCTGTTGTTCAGCGTGTACAATCCCCTGACCAGACCTTTGGAACTCCACTGCCGCCTGAACGACGCGCAGCACCGCCGCACCCGCAGTCCTTACAGTGATCGCTTCAACACGAGGTTCATGCTGCAACCTGGCTGGAACGATCTGCGTATTTCCCTGGATGAGGCTGCAGCAGCGCCCAAAGGCCGCCGGATGAACATGGCGCAGATTGCCGGTTTTGCCCTCTTTGTGGTGCAGCAGGAGGAGGCGATGGCGCTGCGGCTGGACAATGTGCGGTTGGAGGAGAGTGGAGAGAGGAGTGAGGAGTGAAGAGTTGGACAAGTGGTCTCGCTTTGCGCGGCAAAACAACTTCCCGCTTCTGGAGAGGTTGCGGTTCACTGCTTTGCAGGACAGCTTGAGCGCTCTAACGCAGTTCCGTTTTCACTTTTTATATCATGTTGAGCGAAGCGGGCAAGATCTTGTCATGCTGAACAAAGCGAAGCGGTAAAAGTCCATCTCCTGAAGGATACCGAAACCTCGGCAAGAGCCGCTCCTGCCAGCATTCCGCTATTCTTCAGCGCTTCGCGCTTCAGAATGACTTTCCAGCGAAGCGGTGAAAGTCGTAAAAAGACAAAGCGGAAACGCTCAAAAACATTGAGGCTGCAAGCAGGAGAGGAGATCACTTTCTGGACAGCCGTTCTGTTACCCGGACGAAGTAGGGACCGTCCTCGTCCAGATGCACGGGACGTCCCATGCTGGCTTCCAGTTTGGCGCACAAAAGGCTGATGCGACGTAGGTGTCCAAGCTTTTCCCGTTCTTCTGTCGCATGGGCCAGCAGATCCTGGGTGCGGCGGATTTCCTGGTGCAAGGCCAGTTCTTCCGGGATATAGCCAGCGTTTTTCAGAACCTTGTAGGCCATACGCAAATCAGGCGCGACCATGCGCATCTCGGTATCATCAGGCAGGGGCCGGTTTTTCCAGTGACTCAAATCAGGGAAGGCTCCGGTCTCCAGGGCTTCGCAGATCCGCCGCTCGGCAATGGTTTGAAAGATGCTCATCTGTCCTGAATCTGCTTTTCCAGATAGCGCCAGAAATCCGACCGCTCCAGATCGGAAATGCTGCGGGCAAAGTGCAGCACTTTCCAGACCAGCAGGGAATCCACGCCGTCAATGACAGCGCCGGGTTCCAGCGTGGCAGAAGAGCTGCCGCCCAGATCGCCCAGGCTGCGCACCAACATGGACGCATGAGAGGCATCTGTCGGGTCAGAGTCAATGTAGCAGGCCAAAGGCGGCTTCAGACCTGCCCACTTGTCGTTGTCAATACGGATACGGACAGCAGCCTTGCCGTCCTTGAGACCAAGGCTGACAACCCTGCCGATAACAATGCCCGACTGATACACCTTGTCAGCCTTGGCAATACCCTTGCCGTCGGCAAAAAGGACGGTGATTTCCTTGCCCGGCTGGCAGGCGGCGATCAGCAGGCAGAGCAAAACGGGACAGACAAACTGAAAAAGGACTCTGGTGTGTTTCATGGAGCTTGTTTCGATCGTATGTGAAGGGCAGATTACGATCTGTCTGTTTACTCCGTTTTTGCGCTCATTTCGACAGCAAAACCGCTGCAACCAGGGCCAGCAGGAGGTTTCAATTTTTTCTCGATTTTTCTGTTGACAGAGGAGGCTCCTTCCGGTATTTTTGCGCCTCGCAATGTTACCTCATGCAAAGCGGGAATAACTCAGTGGTAGAGTGCAACCTTGCCAAGGTTGAAGTCGCGAGTTCGAATCTCGTTTCCCGCTCCATCAAAAGGTTCCAGGCTCGAACCGTTGTTCGAGCCTTTTTTCTGTCAGGACAAGAGCAGATGAAAACCTATCTTACTCCGGTCGACGAAATTGTGCGGAAGTGGTATGTGGCAGACGCCGACGGTAAAGCCTTGGGGCGTATTGCTTCTGAAATTGCCATCCTCTTGCGTGGCAAGCACAAGCCGACCTTCTGCACCTTTCAGGATAACGGTGATTTTGTGATCGTGGTCAATGCCGAACGGGTGCATCTGACCGGCAACAAGCTGGACAAGAAAGTTTATTATCGCCATTCCGGCTATCCGGGTGGCATCAAGGAACAGACTGCCCGTGAACTGCTGGCAAAAAACCCTGAAGAACTGATCCGTAAGGCAGTTCGTGGTATGCTTCCCAAGAACAAGCTGGGACGTGCCCAGCTGAAAAAGCTAAAGGTGTACGTGGGGCAGGAGCATCCCCATCAGGCGCAGAAGCCGGAAACTTACGAGATTCGCTAACAAGGAGAGCGATCCATGGCACAGGAAAAGACCTACGCAACCGGCAAAAGAAAGACTGCCATCGCTCGTGTCTGGTTGACTCCGGGGAGCGGTAAAGTGGCTGTCAACACACAGGACGTTGCCGCGTATTTTGGCAATATCTATTTTGAGCCTAAATTGGCAAAGCCTTTTGCCGTTACCAATACCACGGACAACTATGACGTGGTTGCCACAGTGGCGGGAGGCGGTAAATCCGCGCAGGTTGACGCCTTGGTGCATGGCATTGCACGTGCCCTGCAGGAGCTGGACCCGGAGATGCGTCTTCCTCTGAAAAAGGCCGGACTCCTGACCCGTGATCCGCGTGCCAAGGAACGCAAGAAGTATGGCTTGCGTTCTGCCCGCGCCCGTTTCCAGTTCTCCAAGCGTTAAACTTCAGTCAAACGTCGGCGATTGCGGGACGGATTCCAGTTTGCAAAGAAGGTTCAAGGGATGGCGAGTCCGCTCGTTATCCCTTTTTTTATCTGTATTTCACGGCGCTTTTCAAAGCACAAGGAGACTGCGTTATGCTCAAGGTTGGCATTATCGGCGCTTCCGGTTACACCGGCGCGGAACTGGCCCGGATTCTGGCAACGCATCCAAAAGTCAAGCTCACCGTTGCGACTTCCAGACAGTATGCCGGGCAGAAGCTGTCTGATGTTTTCCCCAGCCTGTACAAGCGGGTTGACCTGGTTTGCGAGAATCTGGCGGTGGAGGAACTGGCGTCCCGTGCAGATTTTTTCTTTACCGCTGTCCCCCACAAGACCGCGATGGGCATTGTGCCGCAACTGTTGGCAGCAGGCAAAAAAGTGGTGGACTTGAGCGCTGACTACCGCATCCGCGACCAAAAGGTGTACGAGAAATGGTATCAGTCCCACAGCAGCCCGGAATTGCTGAAAGAGGCTGTGTATGGTCTGCCGGAGCTGTACCGGGAAGAGATCAAGGGGGCCAGGCTGGTGGCCAATCCTGGCTGCTATCCTACTTCTGTCATTCTGGCACTGAACCCGATTTTGCGGGCTGGTCTGATTGAGGCAGGCACGATTGTCATTGATTCCAAGTCCGGAGCGTCCGGGGCAGGTCGCAGCGCCAGTGTGGCAAACCTGTACTGCGAGCTTGCCGACAGTTTCCGGGCCTACAAGGTGGGCGGCAAGCATCGCCACATACCGGAGATTGAGCAGGAGTTGAGCCTTGCCGCAGGCGGGCCAGTGCGCGTCACCTTTACCCCGCACCTTTTGCCCATCTCGCGGGGCATTTTGAGTACCATCTACGCCACACTCACACCAGAAGGCGCAAAGGCTGACCTCTTTGCCCTGTACAACAAAACGTACAAGAAAGAACCCTTTGTGCGGATTCTGGAACCGGGCAAGCAGCCTGCCACCCAGAACGTGCGCGGGTCCAACTGTTGCGACATCGGCTTTGAGCGCGACCGGCGCACGGGCCGTCTGGTTCTGACCTCGGTTATTGACAATATCGGCAAGGGCGCTTCTGGCCAGGCTGTGCAGAACATGAACCTCATGCAGGGCTTTGCCGAAAAAGCCGGACTGGCAGGGACTGCCTTCTTTCCCTGATGACCCGCATCATCCGGTTGCTCCTGTCCTACGACGGCACGGCTTACGCGGGCTGGCAACGGCAGAGGCAGGGAGAACGCACTATTCAGGCCACGCTGGAAGACTGCCTGCGCACACTGTGCGGGCATCCAGTCACAGTGCATGGGGCAGGCCGTACAGATGCCGGGGTTCATGCGTTGGGTATGGTTGCCCATTTTCATACCCCGGTCGACCATCCTTTGACAGCCTTTTCCAAGGGACTGAACTCGCTTTTACCGCCGGACATCCGCATTTTTGAGGCCAGGGAGGCTGCTCCGGACTTTCACAGCCGCTTCAGCGCCTGCGCCAAAATGTACCGTTACGATTTTTGCACCGGCGAGGTCCTGCCGCCGGAGAGACGGCTGTATATGGGCCACTTTCCGGGAAAGAGCCTCTTTGATCTGAAGGCCGTTTCCAAAGCCCTGCATCATCTGTGCGCCACCCACGATTTCACAGGTTTTGCCCACGCCTTGGAACTGCATGAAGGCGGACGCGGCGCGGTGCGCACACTTCTGGCTGCACATTGCGAGCCGATTCCCGGCTTGCCCGGCGGTTGGTCTCTGCGGCTCAAGGGCGACGGTTTTTTGCGGCAAATGGTACGCATCATCACCGGTACAGTGGTGGAAGTGGGGCAGGGCAGGCGGAACGCGGACAGCGTGCTTGAGATTCTCGCGGCCCGTGACCGTCGTCTGGCAGGCAAGACCGCGCCTGCCTGCGGTCTTTTTCTGGAAAGGGTCCTGTATCCCGAAGGAGTGTGAAATGTTTGTTGCCGCCTGTCCCCTGGTTCTGGCCTCTGCCTCACCCCGCCGTCACGATCTCTTGCAGTCGCTGGGACTGTCTTTTTCCTGCGTGCCAACAGAGATTGACGAAACGCCACGCGCCAACGAAGAGCCAGCAGCCTTTGCCATGCGCATGGCCAGAAGCAAGGCGGAAACTGCTGGCAAGACGCAGCCCGCTTCAGCTTGCGTGGTAGCGGCAGACACGGTGGTGGCGGTGAACAACCGCATTCTGGGCAAACCGAAGGATCACAGCGAAGCGCTGTCCTTTCTCTCGCAACTGAACGGCCAGATGCACACCGTCATTACCGGTTACTGTGTACAGGCCCCTTTCCGTAACCTGGATTATACCGACCATGTTTGCACCCGGGTGCAGTTCGGCCAGTTTGAAGAAAACGTGCTGGCTGCCTATGCCGCAGGCAGCGAGCCGATGGACAAGGCAGGAGCTTACGCCATGCAGGGCACGGGGTGTTTTCTGGTGTCCGCAGTGAGTGGGTCCAGCACCAACGTCATTGGTTTGCCAGTGGAAGAAGTGGTGCAGCTTCTCCTGGAGTACCAGCTCATTGCCCCGGTCGCTGATATGGCCTCGCTGGCAGCCTGAAGCGCTATTAGAGCGCTTTCGCTTTGATTTGTTATCGCGAAGCGGAGTATTCAACCTTCCTCCCGGAAAAGCCGGGTCTCCGGCACGCCATTTTCAAAAAACAAAGTAAAAATGCTCTCTTACTCCGGCAATAGAGCGTTTCCGTTTTCACTTTGTATGCCATGCTGAACGGAGCGAAGTGACTTTCCAGCGAAGCGGGAAAGGATGTAGAAAGACAAAACGGAAACGCTCTAATAAAATCAAGGGGTTAGCGCCCGTATTTTGGAACAAAAACGAATTTTTCAACGGGCTGCCAAGCGACACGTCATTTCATAAGACGGGCCACCAGTTCGACTCCCTCTTTGGGATCAATCTCCAGTTTTTTGCAAAAGTACACGAATTCAATCACATCCAGCCGCCGTTCTCCTTGCTCCACTTTGGCAACCAAGGAGTTGGGCGCATCCAACAGAGCGGCAAACGCTCGTTGCGTCAGTTTTTTCTCTTGCCGCTTGCCCACCAGCCAAGCCCGAAAGGTCTCGTATTCTGCGGAGTACAGCGTTTTTTGCATTTTACCCTTGCTCCCATTTTCGGAACAAGGTATAAGGGAAGCGCTCTGCTTCCAAAATCGGAGCAAAACGCCGCCCAATCTGCTTGGATCGTGTCTTTTGCCCAAAAGGTGGTTGCCGCAATCCGGCTCCATTATGTCGCGAACGCACGCTCACGGCAGATTTCGGGAAAATCAATTTGTGCCATATCAACCCAGAAAATGAGGAGGTAGAATTATGGCGTATGAGACACCGGAGATGGTAAAAGTTACTGTTGTTTTAGAGAAGGATGTCGCGATTGGTCCTGAAAACTGCTCCGGCGGTTTTAATGGGTGTTGCTGGAAGGACTGACAGTTTATTCAAGATTCATATAAAGAGCCGTGAAGTGAAATGTAACTTCATGGCTCTTTTATTATAGTAGGTTAGGGTATTATAATGCTCACACTCAACAATGATTTTGTATATAGAGAAATATTCGGCGTAAGATTATTGTTTCCGGTGAGAAGAAACAATATATCGAATGATGTGCTTTCTTTGAATGAAACAGCAGGAAGCATATTTGAAGAATGTTCTCAATCTAGAAACTCTCATGATTTGGCGATGCTCCTTTGTGAAAAGTTCATCGATGTTGACAAAGAAAAAGTATATGCAGAATTGAAAGCATATACTGAAAAATTGATTTCCATCGGATTGTTGATAGAGAGGTAATGACCAATGGATTGCTTGATAGGAGAGGTAAAGTGGCCCCAATTTATTGAGAAGCATTTCAAGAATATTAGATCTCCATTTTCAGCAGGAATGGAATTGTTGCCCGAATGTAATTTTAGATGTGTTCACTGTTATGCTGAATCCGACAGGTGCAATACAGAGAATCAAATGACTACAGAACAGATATGTAAAATCATTGACATTCTTGTTGAGCACGAATGTTTCCAATTATATTTTACAGGTGGAGAATGTTTGTTGCATAAGGACTTTTTTGATATATACAAGTATGCAAAAAAGAAAGGAATGCTTGTTTCCGTTCTGACTAACGGGTCACTGATTAATCAGAAGCATATTGAACTGTGGCGTGAATATCCACCAGAATTGGTTTCCATATCAATGTATGGAGCAACATCTGGTACATATTATAGTATTACAAAAGATAAAAATGGATATAACAAGTTCATGAGTGCAATATCACTATTGGAAGAAAACAATATTCATCACGAGTTGAAAATCGTGGGAATGAAACAAAATATCAACGATATTATAGTGATGAGAGAATTTATTCGAGGACGTGGTCAAATCAACTCAATACTGGCTTGGGATATTCGTCCAATGAACAGCGGCGATCAAGGTCCCATCGGTGATTGTCGCGTTACTCCAGAGCAGGCTATGGAAATCGAATTACAGGATCCTGAACGTCGGGAATTTATGAAACGCAAAGCTCTGGATGAACAGAGAGAGGAAAAAACCGAACGTCAAAAGGGGGGCTACTTATATCCTTGCGATGCAGGCAAACAGTTTGTTTTCATTACTTATGCAGGATATATGCAAGCGTGCGTGAAAGCGGTGGATCCAAGATATGATTTACTGCATGGAGACTTTGATGAAGGATGGGAATTTCTCCGCAGGGAATTTGTTGACAAGAAAGCATCTCAAAATTTCACGTGTCTGCAATGTAAAAAATTCAAGTACTGCGGGCAATGCACGGCAGCATTTAAGATTGAAATGGGTGATCCGGAAATTCCCGTTCCATTCTATTGCGAATTGGGCGAATTACGTAAGCAATACATGGATGATGTGGCAAAGGGGGCGGATTCTCCATCAGAAAGAGTAAGTTAGGAAGTTGATTCGTACATTTGCGTCAAATTTCCGATATATCAACGCGCAGTTGAAGATACATTGTTGTTTCTAGCCAAGTTGCAAAAAGGAGTATGGTCATGACAAACGAAGCAATTAGGGGGTGTTTACTCGAATGAAGAAACTGTATTCACAATAGTGAAATGAATA
>CAMNHX010000022.1 GCA_946539945.1 uncultured Desulfobulbus sp.
GGCAAAGGCAAAGGCTCGTTTCTGCATCTGTTCCCAAGTGAGGGGCATGGGGGACTCCGGGATGGTGTAGAGCGTTTTTGCGTACTGTCCAAAGAGTCTTGCGACAGGATAACAGGACGAGAGCGCAGAGGATTCAACCTTGGACCGCGCCGCGCCTGGAACGCTTGACAGGTTTCTGAACCTTGGCCAGATGCTTCCTGTTCAGCTCAATCAGAATTTCCTGGGCCGAGCGCTCTTCTACGCCGGGTTGCAGGGGGCGCGGCACATAACTGCCGTCTGCCTGCATATCCCAAGCGCCGCTGCTGCACTCCAAACAGAGATCAAGAATTTCCCGAACCTGCTGTGTCAGGGCCGGGTTTTCCACAGGCGTCACCAGTTCCACCCGGCGATCCAGATTGCGCTGCATCAAATCCGCAGAGCCAATGAAGTACTCTTCCTGTCCGCCGTTCCTGAAGTAGTAGATCCGGCTGTGTTCCAGAAAACGCCCCACAATGGAAACAACCCGAATCTGGTCGGAAAAACCCGGAATGCCGGGCCGGAGCAGGCAACTGTCGCGCACAATCAGATCAATGCGCACGCCTGCCTGCGAGGCCAGATACAGAGCGCGGATCACGTCCGGGTCTGTGAGCGCGTTGGTCTTGCACTGGATCAGCCCTGTTCTGCCTGCTTTTTGGTGGGTGATTTCGCGGGCGATCTTCTCCAAAAGCGCCTTTTTCAGGGAGTGGGGCGAGGGCAGGAGTTTTTTGTAGCGCCGTTGCGGCGCATAGCCCAGGGTGAGAAAGTTGAAAAATTCGGTCAGGTCTTCACCCATGTCCGGGTCTGCGGTCAGAAGGCCCAAATCGCAGTACTGGCGGGCAGTTACAGCGTTGTAGTTGCCTGTGCCGATATGGGCGTAGCGCATCAGGCCGTCGTGATCGCGGCGCACCACAAAGATCACCTTGGAATGTGTCTTCAACCCGACCACACCGTAAGTCACGTGGATGCCCGCCTGTTCCAGATGCGTGGCCCAGTGGATGTTCGCGGACTCGTCAAAGCGGGCCATCAGCTCCACCACCACAGCCACCTGCTTGCCGTTCCGGGCCGCATCCAGAAGGTATTCAATGATCTGCGAATTGGCTGAAGTGCGGTACAGGGTCATTTTGATACCCAGAACCTTGGGATCAACGCTGGCTTCCTGCAGAAAGCGCTCCACCGTGGCAGTGAAGGACTGATAGGGATGGTGCAGCAGAAAGGGGCCTTCCTCGCGGATCAGGTGAAAGATGTTGGGCGCGTCCCGGGAAATTTTCGGATGCTCCACCGGCAGATGCGCCGGATAGTGCAGGGCAGGCCGTTCAATGGCTGCGATCTCCGTAAGGTCGCGCTTGGCCATGATGCCTTCCACAACAAACACGTCTTTCCGGGAGTCCAGCCGGAGCTGGGAAGCCAGAACGATCCGGTGCTGGTGGCACATGGCCGCATCCACCTCAAGCCGCACGATCTCCGCAAACTTGCGCTCACGAAGCGCTGATTCAATCATGGCCAGCAGGTCTGTGGCCTGATCCATCTGGCGCTCGGCAATGGCGTTGCGGGTGACGCGGAAGCGGGTGCAGCTTTCCACCACCATGCCCGGAAAGATGACATCCAGGTTGTTGGCAATAATGTCTTCAAAAAAAACATAGACGTGCCGCCGCGCCTCCACTCGCACCAGCCGAGGGATCCCGGAGTTGGTGGGAATCTTGATGCGGCTCAAATGGCTGTGATTGTCGCCCTGATGCCGGGCAGAGACCAGAAGGTTCAGGGACAGGTTGGAGATAAAGGGAAAGGGATGGGCCGGGTCCATGCCCTGCGGCGTGAGCAGGGGGTAAATGTTTTCGAGAAAATAGGCGGACATGGACTCCTGCTGCCGCCGGTTCAGATCCTTGTAGGCCAGAATGTGGATGTTTTCTTCTGCCAAAAGACCCAAAAGCCGGGCTTCGGTGCATTGCTGCTGGGACAGCAGGTCACGGACAGCCTCGCAGCACTCATCGATCTGCTGCTGGGGCGTGCGGCCATCAGTGGAGAGTTGCTTGACCTTTGCGCCTACCTGCTGCTTGAGTCCTCCGATGCGCTTCATGAAGAACTCGTCCAGATTGCTGCCGATAATGGCCAGAAAGTTGACCCGCTCCAAAAGCGGGGTGCGCTCGTTCTGGGCCTCGGCCAGGACTCGGCGGTTGAAGGCCAGCCAGCTCTGTTCCCGGTTGAGATAGCCTTCCGGGGAATCCAGAGTCAGGGGAATTGCGGGCGGGTCCGGTTGAGCTGCACCTGTTGTCCTGTTGTCTGCTTCGTCCATGTTCAGCCAGGGGTTGCGGGGGTTTGACGGTTTGGCGGGAATATAAACCGGCTTTTTCCCCCTCCTCAAACGAAAAGCTGGTGTGCAAGGGCATTCGAACAGAAACTGTTCTGTGACCGGGCATTCAAAAATGCGTTCTTGCGTCAAAGCCCTAGTAGTCTGTAACCCTTAAAGGTTTGCGAAATCTCTCAACAGGAGTGTTCGCTCACTCTTTGAACGTTTCCCTGATAATACCACGTTTAGCTGTTACAGAGTACTAGAGACAGGTGTTCAGAGTTGCACAGACTCGTCTTCCGTTTGAAAACGGGTTCTGAGTCGGGAAACATCCCGCAAGGGTGGCGCACCGAAGAGGCGGCTGTATTCACGGCTGAACTGGGAGGCGCTGACATAGCCAACCTGAAAGGCGGCTGTGGTGGCGTCCAGCGATTCCGACAGCATGAGCCGCCTGGCCTCGTTCAGACGCAGCCATTTCTGGAACTGCAAGGGACTCATGGTGGTCATGTGACGGAACTGCTGGTGAAAGGTGGAAATGCTCATGTTCGCCTGCCGTGCCAGTTCGTGAACCTTGAAGGCCCGGTCATAGTGGCTTTTCAGCCAGTCAATGATCTGGGCAAGCTGGTAGAGCTGGGTTCCGGCCAGAGCGATCTGTCGGAGACGAATGCCCACCTCGCCCACCAGCAGGCGATAAAAGATTTCCTTTTTAATGATCGGGGCCAGAATGGGGATGTCCTGCGGGGTCTCCAAAAGGTCAAGCAGACGCTGGAAGGCGGACAACAACTGCGGCGTGAGGGGAGCAGTCGCCATGCCGCAACCTGGCAACAGTGATTTGGGTGGCGCAGGCAGACGGCTGTCAACCATCAGCTGTGACAGTTCCCGCCGGTCCAGCTCCAGAATCAACCCCAGATAAGGCCAGTCCGGACTGGCCTTCACGATCTGCACTGTGCTGGGCAGATGCACCGAGGAAACCAGATAGTTCTGGGCATCGTAGAGCAGGCTTTCCTCACCCACCATCACCCGCTTGGCTCCCTGGGCAATCACGCAGACACGCGGGCCGTACACGGTATTCATGGGCAGGGTAGTCCCGCTCCTCCGGTACAGGCCGAGTCCGGGAATGGTAGCCGCTTTTACGCCCGGACTGGTCCAGCGGGCAATGCTTGCAGCCAGTTGTATGCCGCTTGTTTCCATGATGTTCTCCTGTATTGGGCAAAATCCTGTGAGTGCAGCCCGCATATCTTGCCGTATCCATCCATTTCCGGCAAGCAATATCCGGGAAAAAAAGAAGATCAGGCAAAATCATCGGCAGAACCACCCCAGCTGCCACGATGAGACCGCTTGCCTGGTCCGGGAACACGAAGTCCCGGAAATGCCGACATTTCGCGGTCCTTGCTTGACGCCAAAGCCGCGACTGGTTATTAACGTAGGCTTTGCGCGAGAGTGGCGAAATTGGCAGACGCACCAGATTTAGGCTCTGGCGGTTCACCCCGTGGGGGTTCGAGTCCCCCCTCTCGCACCAGCGCAGACTGCACGCGCCCGGGCCTTGGCTCTGGCGCGTTACCCTTGAACCCGCCGCACGTTGCGGCCAGCATACACAGGATATGTCCATGAACGTCGCCGTTGAAAACGTCTCTGATTTGACCCGCAAACTGACCATTACCCTGCCTGCAGAAACCGTCAAACCTGCCCTGGACAAGGCCTATGCCAAGGCCAACAAGGAAGTCAGCCTGAAGGGCTTTCGCCGGGGCAAGATTCCGCGTCAGGTGCTGGAGCAGAATTTTCGCGCTCCGATTGAGAATGAAGTCGGCGAACAACTGGTCCAGGACAGCTACTTCAACGCGGTGGACCAGGAAAAGCTGGATACAGTAGTCCACCCTGAAATCCACGAACAGAAATTCAACGAGGACGGCAGTTTCACCTATGTGGCCATGGTGGACGTGCGCCCGGTCTTTGAACTGAAGGACTACAAGGGGCTGGAAATCGAAATGCCGCCTCTGACCGTCACTGATGCAGAGGTTGATCTGGAACTGCAACGCATCCGCCGGAAGCAGGCAGCCATCCAGACCGCGCCGGAAGGCCATGCCATTGTCATGGATGATCTGGTCACTGTGGATTTTCAGGGTTTCCATGAGGGCAAGGTTTTGAAGGAAGTCCACAACGAGAATTACCTGATCGATATGGGGACCAACAAGCTGGGCGCAGACTTTGAACAGAAGCTTCTGGGGCTGCATCTGGGCGACAAGACCCTCTATGAGATTGACTTCCCGGCTTCCTATCCCAATCCTGTGCTGGCAGGCAAAAAGGTGGAGTTCAAGGTGGATGTGAAGGAGGTCAAGATCCGGGTCATGCCTGAACTGGATGACGAGCTGGCCAAGGATGTGGACGCAAACTACGCAGGGCTTGAAGACCTGAAAAAGGCCATCCGCGATGACCTGACCAAGTCCCGTGAACTGGCCCGTCAGGGCGATCTGGATGACAGAATTGTCACCCGTCTGATTGAGATGACCTCTTTTGAAGCGCCCAAGCGTCTGGTGAACTACGAGATCCAGGAAATGCTCAAGCAGACTGAAGAAAGCCTGAAGCGCAGCGGATTGACCATTGAATCCGTTGGTCTTGACCTGAAAGAACTGGTTGACCGCAACCGGGGTCTGGCCGAGCAGCGCGTCAAGGGCGACTTCATCCTGAAAAAGGTGGCGGAACTGGAAGACATCAAGCTGGCAGACGAGGACATGGAACGCGGCTACCAGCGCATTGCCGGACAGTACAACATGAACGTGGAAGAGGTGAAAAGCTACTTCAAGCGCCGGGAAGAACTTTTGCCCTTCATGAACGAGCTGCACAACGAAAAGGTGCTGAACTTCCTGCGTGAGCAGACGAAGATCATTGAAAAAGAGCCGGAACCTGCCGCAGAACCGGAGACTGCGGCAGAAGCGCCCAAGGCCGAGTAAGAGGGGAGCCTGTCATGCCTTACGTTCCCATAGTGGTGGAGCAGACGCCCAAGGGCGAACGCTCCTATGACATCTATTCCAGGCTCCTGAAAGAGCGCATTGTCTTTCTGGGCACGCCGGTTGACGACGCTGTTGCCAGCCTGATCGTGGCCCAGATGCTCTTTCTGGAGGCAGAGGACCCGGACAAGGACATCACCTTTTACATCAACTCGCCAGGCGGTGTGGTTACAGCGGGTATGGCCATCTATGACACCATGCAGTATATCCGTTGCGATGTGGCCACGCTCTGCATGGGGCAGGCCGCGTCCATGGCTGCCGTGCTTTTGGCCAGCGGTACAGAGGGCAAGCGCTACGCCCTGCCCAATGCCCGCATCATGATCCACCAGCCCTTGGGTGGTTTTCAGGGGCAGGCCACGGATATTGATATTCACGCCAAGGAGATCCTGCGCATCCGGGAAGACCTAAACAAGATCCTGGCTGCCCATACCGGCAAGACCCTGAAAAAGATCCAGGCTGACACCGAGCGCGACAACTTCATGTCTGCTGCCGAGGCATGCAGCTACGGTCTGGTTGACAAGGTGCTGGCCAAGCGCGAAGAGGTTGAAGGAGCAAAGAAAGCGTAATGGACGACAGCGGTAAAGAGAAGGAACTGAACCGGATCTGTTCCTTTTGCGGGAAGAACCGTAACGAGGTCAGGCATCTGATTGCCGGCACAGACCCCAATGCGGGCACAGGGGTCTGCATTTGCGACGAATGCGTGGCTGTCTGCAAGACCATTATTGAGGGCGATTTGGATGTGCCTGAACAGGAAGAGGGGGCATCAGACAAGCCTCGGCTGACTCCACACCAGATCAAGGCCGAGCTGGACGCCTACGTTGTTGGCCAGGACCAGGCCAAGCGGGTTCTGGCTGTGGCGGTGTACAACCATTACAAGCGCATCAGCGCCAAAAAGGACCCGGGCGGCGTGGAGCTGCACAAGTCCAACGTGGTGCTGATCGGCCCCACGGGCAGCGGCAAAACGCTTCTGGCCCAGACCCTTGCCCGCCTCCTGGATGTGCCCTTCACCATTGCCGACGCCACCACGCTCACCGAGGCCGGCTATGTGGGCGAAGACGTGGAAAGCATCCTCACCAGTCTGCTCCTGCGGGTGGACTACGACGTGCAAAAGGCTGAACGCGGCATCATCTATATCGATGAAATCGACAAGATCGCACGCAAGTCCGACTCGCCTTCCATTACCCGGGACGTGTCTGGTGAAGGCGTACAGCAGGCGCTCTTGAAGATGATTGAAGGCACGGTTGCCTCGGTTTCCCGGCAGGGCGGTCGCAAACATCCCAAGGAAGAGCTGGTACGCATTGACACTTCAAACATCCTCTTTATTGTGGGGGGAGCCTTTGTAGGACTGGAGGACATCATCCGCCAGCGCACCGGCGTGAAGGCCATGGGCTTTGGGGCCAACGTGGTCAGCCAGAAGGAGCGCAGTTTTGGCGAGTTGCTGGCCGAGATCCAGCCGGAAGACCTGCTGCAGTTTGGCCTGATTCCTGAACTGGTAGGTCGCCTGCCGGTGATCGCAGGCTTGCAGGAGCTGTCTGAAGACGATCTGGTGCGCATCCTGAAAGAACCGAAAAACGCGCTCATCAAGCAGTATCAGTACCTCTTTGCGCTGGAGAACGTGCAGCTGCACTTCACGGAAAGCGCCTGCCGGGCCATTGCGCAAAAGGCCATTGCGCGCAAGTCTGGCGCACGCGGACTGCGTTCGGTCATGGAAGAACGGATGCTGGACGTGATGTATGACCTGCCCTCCATTGAAGGAGTCAGCGAGTGTGTCATTAACGAACAGGTGATTGCAGGCGGCGAAAAGCCGGTCTTGCTGTACAAGGATCAAAACGAAAACAGGGGGTAAACTGTCATGCCGGAATTTGATGCCGCACTCTATCCGTTGCTGCCCTTGCGGGACATTGTGCTCTTTCCGGGCACTGTCGCGCCCCTGGCGGTGGGCCGGGCAAAATCCGTGCAGGCGCTGGAGCGCGCCATGCAGGAGGACAGCCCCGTGTTTCTGGTGACCCAGCGCAACGCCACTGTGGAAGAACCAGGCATGAAAGACCTGTTCAGCATGGGCATTCTGGGTAGGGTGGTGCAGCTTTTGCGACTGCCTGAAGGCACGGTCAAGGCGCTGGTCAAGGGCCGGGAACGCGCCCGTTTACTGGAGATCGTCAACGTAGGCACAGGTGGACTTTCCTGTCCCTGCGCCCATGTGGCGGATGTGACGGAAACAGATGTGGACAACGTGCTGGTTCCTGCCTTTGTGCGCGAGCTGCGCAAGGCCTTTGAAAGTTTCTGTCAGGCCAGCCGCAAGATTCCCCGGGAGGTTCTGCAGGCCATTCTGGAGCAGGAACAGCCGTCCCGTATGGTGGACAGCATCTGTGCCCATCTGCCGGTTGCGACCAAGGAAAAGCAGGAACTGCTGGAAAACCTGTCTGTGCCCCGACGAATGCGGGCCACCCTGGAGCTGCTCTACCGGGAAATCGAACTCTTGAACCTTGAGCGTGACCTCAACGCCAAGGTGAAGAAGAAGATGAACGAGGTGCAGCGCAACTTCTATCTGAACGAGAAGATGCGCGTCATCCAGGAGGAAATGGGGCAGAGCGACGCAAGCGAAATGGCTGAACTGGAAGCAGCCATTGCCAAGAAACGCCTGCCCGAAGCAGCGCGCCAGAAGGCGGAAAAGGAGTTTCGAAAGCTCAAGCAGATGCCACCCATGTCTGCGGAAAGTACGGTGGTGCGCAACTATCTGGATGTCATTCTGAACCTGCCTTGGCGCAAGAAGTCGCGGGAACGCATTGACATCAGGAGGGCGGAGAACATCCTGAACGAAGATCACTTTGGTCTGGAAAAGCCCAAGGAACGCATTCTGGAATATCTGGCAGTCCAGGCCCAGGTCAAGAAGATGAAAGGCCCCATTCTCTGTCTGGTCGGGCCTCCAGGCGTGGGCAAGACCTCGGTGTGCAAGTCCATTGCCCGGTCCATTGGGCGGGAGTTTGTCCGTATTTCTTTGGGCGGCGTACACGACGAGGCGGAGATCCGCGGCCATCGCCGCACCTATATCGGCGCCATGCCGGGCAAGATCATTCAGGCCATGCAGCGGGCAGGCGTGGTCAATCCGGTCTTCTGTCTGGATGAAATCGACAAGATGGCCAGCGACTACCGGGGTGATCCGGCCTCGGCCATGCTGGAAGTCCTGGACCCGGAACAGAACAGCGCCTTTAACGACCACTATCTGGACTTGGATTACGATCTGTCGCAGGTCATGTTCATCACCACAGCCAACCACCTGCACGGTATTCCCGCACCCTTGCAGGATCGCATGGAAATCATTGAACTGCGTGGCTACACTGAAGAAGAAAAGCTGCACATTGCCTCTGACTTCCTGTTGCCCAAGCAGCTTGAAGCCAACGGCTTTGCCGAGGGCGATATTGTTCTGCCTGATGAAACGCTTCTGGGCATCATCCGCTCCTATACCCGGGAGGCTGGAGTGCGTAGTCTGGAACGCACCATTGGCAAGATTTGCCGCAAGGTTGCCTGTGAGCGTCTGAAATCAGAAGAGACCAAGGCCCAGTTCACCATTGCCCCAGGCGGGTTGGAACAGTATCTGGGCGTGGCAAAGCACCGCTTTGGCCTGGCTGAAGCGCAGAACCGGATCGGTTTGGTCACAGGCATGGCCTGGACAGAGGTGGGCGGCGAACTCTTGCAGGTTGAGGCGACCATTATGCCTGGTTCCGGCAAGCTGGTGATTACAGGCAAACTGGGCGAAGTCATGCAGGAATCAGCACAGGCTGCCCTGTCCTGGGTACGTTCCCACTCGGTGCAGCTTGGCCTTGACCCGGAATCCTTCCAGAAAAACGACATCCATATCCACGTGCCAGAAGGCGCAGTGCCCAAGGATGGGCCTTCAGCCGGCGTCACCATGGCAACAGCCATTGTTTCCGCGCTTCTGAAAATTCCGGTGCGTTGCAACGTGGCCATGACCGGGGAAATTACCCTGCGCGGACGGGTGCTGCCCATTGGCGGTCTGACGGAAAAGCTGCTGGCTGCCCGTCGGGGCAATATCACCCAGGTTCTGGTGCCCCGGGAAAACGAGCGCAACTTGAAGGATGTGCCGGACAGCATCACTGACAGTCTGCATATTGATTTGGTTGAATACGTGGACGAGGTTCTGGAAAAAGCCCTGGCCCTGCCCGAAGGTGAGAGCTTGTTTGCCCATGCGCCGGTTGACCCCCTGTACGGAGGACTGGCTGTGGACGGGCGCAATTCCGGCGCGAGAATGTAGGCGCACGCGCACTGTGGAGATTTGTGTTCAGGGATGCGCTTTTTGCTTGACGCCATGCAGGCTTCCTGCTAAAGAGACAGCCTCATCGTAATGATGACGGGCGAATAGCTCAGTTGGTCAGAGTGTCGGCCTCACATGCCGAAGGTCACAGGTTCGAACCCTGTTCCGCCCACCAGAACGATTTTGAAAGTGTGGGCGAATAGCTCAGTTGGGAGAGCATCGGCCTTACAAGCCGAGGGTCACAGGTTCGAACCCTGTTCCGCCCACCACTTAATAATAGATGCGGGGTCGTAGTTCAGCCGGTTAGAACGCTGGCCTGTCACGCCAGAGGTCGCGAGTTCGAGTCTCGTCGGCCCCGCCAGTAAATTCA
>CAMNHX010000023.1 GCA_946539945.1 uncultured Desulfobulbus sp.
GCCGTTGCACCAGCACAGAACTGCTCTCCCTTTTGGAAGAACCAGTCCTGCACCGGTGCTTTGGGTTGGAGACTGCCCATCTGCCCGTGGCCTGTGCGCTGGTGCGGCAGGCGGGAATCTGTTGGGGATTGGACGAATCCCACCGCCGGGCGCTTGACCCGGAAAGCGCTGCCGGGCCAGAGTACAGTTTTCGGCACGGGCTGGACCGCCTGCTTTTGGGATGGGCCATGGGTGAGGTGGATTCGCTGCATCAGGGGCTTGCGCCCTGTCCGCCTGCTGGCGACGAGGCGGAAACCGTTCTGACCGCGCTGCTGCAATTCTATGATCAGCTGGCCCTTTGGCGCAAGAAATGGCAACAGGCACGGGCTGCACGGGATTGGCCTCCCCTGCTGCTGCAGCTGTTGAGCGCCTTCTTTGATTTGGAGACCGGGGCCGAGCCTCTGGCTGGACTGCGGCAGGCGATCCAGCGTCTGGATGAGGAACTGGAGAAGGCCGGTTTTATCGCCCCGCTGTCCCCGCAGACCGTGCAGACCTGGCTTACCGAACACCTGAACCAGCAGAATCAGGGACGCGCCTTTCTCTCTGGTCGGGTCACCTTCAGCCAGTTTACGCCCCTGTGTACCCTGCCGTTCAAGATCATCTGCCTTCTGGGCCTGAATGACGACGCCTTTCCCCGTTTACCGCAGGCCGCAGGCTTTAACTGGATAGTACGTCAACCCCGTCTGGGCGACCGCAACCGCCGCGACGATGACCGTTGCCTGTTTCTGGAAACCCTGCTTTCAGCGCGGCAGAGGCTCTTTCTCTCCTGGAATGGCCGCAGTCAGCAGGACGGCACAGCCAGACCGCCCTCACCCGTGGTCAGCGAACTGTGCGATGCCCTGGACCAGAACTTCCAGCGCAGCGATCAGCCAGACGCCCCTGTCAGCCAGTGGCTGACTGTGGTGCATCCTCTCCAGCCCTTCAGCCCGACGAACTACACGGACAAGAGCAGGGTACACAGCTTTGATCCGGGCTGGTTGCCGCTGGCTGAAGCTGGCAGTCAGACCGCCTTTTTGGATGGGCCTTTGGGTACAGAAGCAAGCGCACCAGAGTCCAACCTTGACTTGAGCGAGCTTGTGCGTTTCTGGACGCATCCGTCCCGCTACTTTGTGCGCAAGGTGCTGGGCATGACTCTGATCCAGGACGAGGACCTGCCAGCCGAGTCCGAACCCTTTTCCCTAGATGCCCTGGAGCGCTGGCGTCTGCGGGACAACATTATCCACCGCTTTCTGGTCGGGCAAAGCCAGAACCATATTGCCCGCATCCTGAATGCGCAGGGCCGCTTGCCCCTGGGCAACTTTGCCGCCCTGACCCTGAACCCGCTGATGGATGAGGCTGCGGATCTGGCCTCTGTTGTCCAGCCGCTCCTGGTTCATCCCCGGTCGCCGCAGGCTGTGCAGCTTGAAGTGGCAGGGGTGCAGCTCTCTGGTCTGGTGGACAATCTCTACTCTAGCGGGCGCGTCCTCTGGTCCGCTGGCAAACCTGCCACAAGAACCCAGGTCTCGCTCTGGCTCTCTCACCTGGTTCTGGCAGCGCAGGGTGTGCCGGTTTCCTCCTGTCTCGTGTTCCGGGATGCCAAGGCAGGAGCGCAGGAATGGTTTTGGCAAGCGCCTGCGCAAGAGGAGGCGCACAGTCTGCTCCTGCCCTGGGTTCAGGGCTTTTTGGCCGGGCAACAGGAGGCCCTGCCCTTTTTCCCCAAAGCCTCCCTGGCCTGGGCCGAGGTCATGCAGACCCGGCAGAATATCCGGGACCACGCACTGCGGCATTCAGCCCTGAACGCGGCCCGCAAGGAGTGGCAGGAGAGTTGGAATTTTCAGAAGGGCCGCACAGTTCCAGGAGAGGGAAGCGATCCTGCCCATGCCCTGCTCTTTCCGCAGGAAGACCCCTTTACCACCGATGCCTTTACCGATAAATTTTGCCGTCTGGCCGGGCTGCTCCTGCCTCTGCTGGACACGAGAGGAGAAGAGCCGTATGCAGCCCCTTGATCCCTTGAACCTGCCGCTTAACGGGCGCTGTCTTCTGGAGGCCAGCGCCGGAACCGGCAAGACCTGGACCTTGAGCCTTCTGGTTCTGCGCCTGCTGGTGGAGCAGGGTTTGGGCATTGACCAGATCCTGGTCCTCACCTACACCCGGGCTGCTACTGCTGAACTGCGGACCCGGATTCGCGAGCGACTGCGTCAGGCGCACAACTTTCTGCGCGACAGTGCCAGTCCCCTTGATCCGTCCGACCTTGCGGTGCTGGAACGGGTCTCAAAGCGGGAGGCTGGTCAACGGCTGGAAGCAGCCCTGAACCACATGGAAGAGGCGCATATCGCCACCATCCACAGTTTTTGCCAGCAGGTGCTGCAGGATCAGGGTTTTGAGGCAGGTCTTGTGCTGGACCAGCAGCAGATTCTGGCCAACGAAGACAGTCTGCGCGAAGAGATCATGGCTGATTTCTGGCGGCGGCGCTTTTACCCTCTGGGGCCAGTGGAAAGCGCGGTAACAGCCTCGCTCTGGCAAAGCCCGACAGATCTGCTGAAGTGGGTTGCGCCAGCACTGCGCTTTGACGAGTCCCGGATCCTGCCCCAGTTGAGCAAAGCCCCTGGAAAACCTGACTGGGATGCCTTGCAGAACCATCTGGAAGAAGTGAGCAACTTGTGGCAGAGGGAGCGGGAGGCGGTGTGTGCGCAGTTGCTGCACGATCCCTGCTTGAGCCGGTCTCAAGAGAATTACCGCCGCGACAAGGTGGACCTGTTGATTGAAGACATGGACGCACTGGCCGCGCCAGATTCCTGTTCCCGTCCCCCGCTGAACAACCTGAAGTTGCTGTGCCTCAGCGTCATGGAGCAGAGGCTGTTAAAGAAAAAATGCAAGAAATGGCAGCCCCATCCCTTTTTCGCAGAGTTTGAGCGTGTCTGGACAGAGTGGCAAAGGCTGTGCGACCAATGGAAGCAGGGGATTCTGCGCGAGGCCCGGATCTTCCTGCGCGAGGAGTTGCGCCGCCGCAAGGCCCGGCAGGGTCAGACCGGCTACGACGATATGCTCACCCTGGTGGCTGCAGCATTGACAGGCCCCAACAGCACCCTCTTGCTCAAAACGCTCCGCGAGACTTATAGGGCGGTTCTGGTGGATGAATTTCAGGACACGGACCCGGTGCAGTACCGTATCTTTTCCCGTCTCTGTGCTGAACCGGGCTATCCCTTTTTCATGATCGGCGATCCCAAGCAGGCCATCTATGCCTTCCGGGGCGGTGACATCTTCACCTATATGCAGGCCAAGGAGGAAACCGGCCCGGACCGCATCTTTTCCATGAACACCAACTTCCGGTCCGCGCCGGGCGTGCTGGAAGTGGTCAATGCCCTGTTTTCCCGGCAGAGCAATCCCTTTGACTTTGCGCTGATTCCCTTTGTGCCGGTCCAGGCAGGCGGACAGGTGCAGGATCAGGACTTCCTGATCGACAATCAGCCTCCCGCGCCGCTGCACCTGTTCTGGCTCTCTGCTGATGAGAAGGAGCGCTTGGACAAGGGAGAAGCAGACAGACAGTCCCTGCTGGTCTGCGCCCAAACCCTGCGCCAGTTGCTGGATCTGGGGCAACAGGGACGCGCCCTGATCAAGGGCAGACCCCTGGGGGGCAGTGATCTGGCCATTCTGGTGCAGACCAACAATCAGGCCAGCCAGATGCAGGCAGCCCTGCGGCGACAGGGCATTGCCAGCGTGGCTCCAGCCAGACAGTCGGTGTTTTGCAGTCCAGAGGCCGGGGTTTTGCAAAGCCTGCTCTCTGCCCTGCTGAACCCGGCTGACCGGGGCCGTTGCCTGGCAGTTCTGGCCAGCCCCCTGTTCGGTTGCCCGGCCTGCGAACTGCTGCGGCCAGAAGAGGTCGAGGCCCGGACCGAGCGTCTGCGCGAATACCAGAGACTCTGGCAGAGACACGGGGTTGGGGCCATGCTGTACCGGCTTTTCCGGCAGGAAAGACTGGCAGCCCGTTTAAGCACTTTGCCAGAGGGTGAGCGGGCCTTGACCAACTATCTCCATCTGCATGAACTGCTGCACGAGGCAGAGAGGACCGCGCCAGGCATGGAGCGTCTGGCGCGCTGGCTGGCCCGGGAACGCCAGAATGCGGATCAGGGCAGTGAGGAGGATCGCCTTATGCGGCTGGAGAGCGACGGCAATCTGGTGCGCATCAGCACCTGGCATCGCGCCAAGGGACTGGAGTACCCGCTGGTTTTTCTGCCCTTTCTGTGGCGCTTTTCCGACCGGGCAGAGGCAGAACTGCCCCTGCCTGTGCATGATCGCGCCACTGAACAGGCTTATCTGGACTTCCAGCCTGATGCTGTCCAGAAAAGTCTGGCCCGGGCGGAGCGGGACGCGGAACGGATGCGGCTTTTGTACGTGGCCCTGACCCGCGCCAAGTACAGCACCTTTGCCTGTTGGGGACGGGCGAAGGAGACAGAGCAGAGTGCCCTGGCCCGCTTGCTGCATCAGGGCGCGGGCACAGCAGAGGAGGACTGGCTGGAGGAAATCCGGTCGCTGAACCAGGAGCGCGAACTGGTGCGGCTGGTTCAGCCTGAAGAGGAGCCTTTTGCAGGTGTCCGCGCTCCGGGCCTTGCAGCGCTCCCGGAAGCGCCGCCCCTGCAGGCCCGCGAGTTTACGGGCAGGATCCGTCGGGGCTTTATGAACAGCAGCTACACTGCCATGACTGCCGGTCTGGACCCGCAGGACACGGGCGAGGAGGCAGCAGACGACGAAGACCTGATGCCTGTTGCCGCAGGCGCAGCGCTCAAGGCAGAGGAGTTTTCCCGGATTGACGCCTTTCCCAGAGGGGCACAGGCCGGGTCCTGTCTGCACGCCATGCTGGAAAAACTGGACTTTGTCCAGCCCGCTGCAGAGCAAAGTGAGCTGATCGGGCAGATTCTGGATAACTTTGGTATTGACCGGCGCTGGCAGGAGGTCTTGCCCGGCTGGCTGGACGGTGTGCTGCGCACGCCCCTGCCTGGCAGTCGGGCCTTGTACGGGCTTTTGCCGCAGGATGCGCACAGAGAACTGCGCTTCTGGTTTCCGGTGACTGCCTATCCGGCGCTGTGCCGGGCCTTTGACCTGCCGCCGGGCCGGGGAGCGCAGGCCATGATGACCGGGTCCATGGACCTGGTTTTTCGGCATCAGGGCCGGTACTACATTGCAGACTACAAGTCCAACCATCTGGGCGATCAGGCGGCGGACTACACAGAAGAGGCGATGCAGGAGAGTGTGCGGCAACACCAGTATCAGGTGCAGTACCACATTTACACTCTGGCCCTGCACCGTCATCTGCGGGCACGACTGTCCGGCTATGACTATGAGCGCGACTTTGGCGGTGTGTACTACCTCTTTGTGCGCGGCATGAGTCCAGAGGGCGCTTGGGGCGTGTTTTGCGATCGACCGGACCGGGTGCGCATTCAGGAGTTGGACGAGTTGTGCGGTTCAAGGGAGGCAAAGCATGAGAGCAACTGAAGAGCGGATCACAGACTGGAGTCAACAGGGGCGACTGGCAGAGCTGGATGCCCAATTCGCCCGGATGCTGGTCCGGCTGCACCCGGACATGAGTGAGGCTGCTGCACTGTCTGCCGGGCTGGTGAGCCGCGCCTTGACCGAAGGGCATACCAGCTTGCCCCTGTCCCGGCTGGAGCAGGAACTGTCCCCGGAATACCGCATCAGCAGGGTTGAATTGAAACGCAGTCTGCTGACCAGCGGCGCAGCAGTTGCCGATTCTGAAGCGGCGCAGCATCCAGCCCCGCTGGTTCTGGATGGAGAGGGCAGTCTCTCGCTTTTGCGCTGGCATCTGGCAGAAAGCCGCATTGCCAAGGGGCTGCTTCAGCGGGCAGAGGGCTTGAGCGCTGTGGACATTGAGCAGGCCAGAACTTTGCTGTCCCGGCTCTTTCCCCTGTCCCCGGACGCGGACAGCACACCTGATCTCCAGAAATGCGCGGCTGCCCTGGCCCTGTGCAAACCGCTTCTGATTCTCTGCGGCGGACCAGGCACTGGCAAAACCTGGACCCTGGTCCGCATTTTGGCGCTCTTGACCGCACTGTCCAAGTCGACCCAACCTCTACGCATCGCCTTGGCCGCGCCCACAGGGAGGGCTGCCATGCGTCTGGGTGAATCCATACGCGAGGCGGCAAGCACACTCCCGCCTGACTTTGCCGTGGATGCACTGCCTGTCCCGCAAACCCTGCACCGGCTTTTGGGCTATCAGCCCGCAAGCGGCGCATTCCGACGTAATGCGGACAATCCGCTGGCCGCTGATCTGGTAGTGGTGGATGAGGCTTCCATGGTGGACTCTGCCCTGCTGGATGCGCTTTTGTGCGCCCTGCCCACGGAGTGCCGCCTCATCCTCTGCGGCGATCCTGGTCAACTGCCGCCTGTTGCACCCGGTTCCCTGTTGCACGCGCTGGAGGCAGGGGCAGACAACAAAACCGGCTCCGGCTATTCCCCGGAACTGCACGCTGTTTTGCAAGAGCTGTGCGGATCAGATGCGCCAGCACAGGCAGGCAGCCAGTCCGGCAGGCTGGAGGACTGCCGCATCCAGTTGCGGAGAGCGCGTCGTTTTGACCGGAAAAGCGGCATTGCCGCGCTGGCTGCCGCGCTTCAGGAGTCCAGACCAGCCGCAGCCCTGAAGCGGGCGCTGGCACAGGACTGGCCAGACATTCAATGGTTCAACCACGCAGAGGCAGGCATCCGCTTGCCCGCCCTGATGCTGGACCTGTTTGCGCCGCTGTATCAGGCTGAATCAGCAACAGCAGCCTTGGAAATCTTTGCCGCAGGGCGGGTACTCTGTGCGCTTCGGGAAGGCCCCTGGGGTGTTTCAGGACTCAATGCGCTGTGCCAGAACCTCTTGCGCCGTCACGACCTGATTCCGGCACGACAGGACTGGTATCAGGGCTTGCCTGTGCTGATCCAGCACAACGATGCAGTGCGTAACCTCTACAACGGCGACACTGGTCTTTTCTGGCCTGATGACAGCGGCACGCTCAAGACCTGGTTTGCAGCTGAAGAGGGTTTGCGCGGTTTTCCGCCTGCCAATCTGCCCTTCTGGCTGCCAGCCTGGGCCATGACGGTTCACAAGTCGCAGGGCGCGGAGTTTGGTACAGTGGTGCTGGTTTTGCCGGAAAGTGGTGACAGTGCGCTGTTGGGGCGGGACCTACTGTACACGGCCATCACAAGGGCCAAGCGTCGGCTGGTGATTGTGGCTGAACCAGAGATGCTGCACCGGATCGCCTCCCGGCGGCAGGTCCGCCACAGTGCCCTGGAGAGTCTGCTTATGCGAAAGAGTGGAGTGTGAAGAGTGCGGGTGTCCCCTGCATTCCTGCATGGACAGTTGGCTTGAACGTGCCTATTGTAAGCTCTTTTGAGAGTGGTGTGGAGAGTTGGCTTTCCAGCGTAGCGGGAAACGCAGTGGAGTTTGCCGCGCTTTGCGCGACCACTTGTTCAACTCCACTCTTCACTCTCAACTCTCAACCTGGAGAGGCGCTTCCGCCCCGGCATGAATGCCGGGATTCCGCGCCGAAGAGCAGATGACCCTCCTTCGCTTTGTTATCCTGTTTTTGCCGCCCTTCTGGCTGATTGCCCACTGTCCCTTCTGGAAAATGTGCTGGCGCTGGCGTTTGCTGCTGGCCTTTGCGCTGCTCCTGATTTCCCAGTGCCACGCCATTGATGCCCTGCTCTTCAAGAGCCTGGCCGGACCAGATATGCCCGCCTGGCTGCTCTTGCCCCAACTCTGGCTCTATACCGCGCTCTTGCTGCTCTTTGGTCTTGTCCTCTGCCAGGATCTGTTCTGGCTGACCCGCTGGCTCTGGCGCATCTGGCGCTCCCGCCGGAAGCCCCCTGCCTTCTCACCGGAACGCCGCGCTTTTTTGCGGCACTGCACGAGTACTGCGCTGTCCTCTGCAACCGCGCCCACGCTGGCGCTGGGTCTGTCTGCTTATGGTCTGTCACAGGGCATTGCCGTGCCCAGACTGCACGAAATGACCCTGTTTTCGCCTGATCTGCCGCCCGGTCTGGATGGTTTCAAAATTGCCCATCTCACAGACATCCACCTTGGCCCCCTTACCAGTCTGGACTGGGCACGACAGACCGTGGCCCGTACCAATGCAGCCAAGCCTGATCTCATCTGCCTCACCGGCGATCTTACGGACGGCAGACCAGATTTCCAGATTGCTGGCGGCGGCACAAGGCTGGAGGCCATCCGGGAATTTGCCCGGCTCTCGGCAAGACTGGGCGTCTTTGCCTGTACCGGCAACCATGAGTATTACAGCGATTATCCGGGCTGGATGCGTCTGTATGCGGAAAACGGTATTCGAGTGCTGCACAATGCGGGCGAGGTGCTGGAACATCATGGGGCGCAAGTGGCTCTTGTCGGAATGGATGACCGCACAGGCAAGCGCTTTGGCTTTGACGTGCAGGCAGACCGGAAGCAACTTCTGGCCGGACTTCCGGGGCGCAAGGAGAAGGCGTTCCGCATCCTGATGGATCACCGGCCAGACACCGCTTTCACCAGCGCTGCTGCTGGCGCTGATCTGCAACTGTCCGGCCATACTCACGGCGGCCAGTGCTTTGGCATGGATCTGCTTGTGGCCCATTTCAACCACAATCTGGTGCGTGGCTGGTATCGGGTTTCCGGGATGCCGCTCTACGTGTCCAACGGCGTGGGACTGTGGCCCGGCTATCCCATGCGGCTGGGCATTCCAGCGGAGATCGCGCTGATTACGCTCAAACGCGGTCCGGCAACCGGAATGCCGGAAGCCGAAGAGGCGCGGGTTTAATTCACTCTTCAACACGGGCGCTCACAAACAGGGATTTTTCCAGGGAAACGAAAAAGTCCTGATACTGCTTCGGGTCTTCAAGGGGGCGCAGGTTGAACTGGGCATTGGCGCGTACCAGCATCATCGTTTCACCGCGAGGACGCACCGAAACCGTCATCCTGACCTGATTGGCGTCCAGCCGCGTACCGCTGATCGTGCCCAGATCAAGGTTGGCCTGATCAATCACAAAACCCAGATCCTGCATGGTGGCGATCACAGCCCGCATAAGCCGCTCCTTGTCTGTGGTTTCAAAGCTGCGAGACTGGTAGCTGCGCTTCTGCAGCTGGGTTTCCCGGCCCTCGTCCAACACGCTCTGGCTGTTTGTGGGCAGGGTGCAAGTCGGGAGAAACAGACAGAACAGGAGCAGAAAGGCAGTGCGCTTCATAATTTTTGCGCCTCAAGGAACACGGATTTGGACAGACGGGCATGAAAGTCCTGATACAGGGCCGGATCGTTCAGGGTTTCTGCCCGGGTGCTGCCGTCAGAACGCAGGATCTCGCGCTGAAAGGTCACGCGCACAAGGTGCTGCCTGTCCAGAGGTTGGTGACGCTGGTCCAGCACAGGACGTGCAACCAGGGAAACCCGGATTTCCTGTTGCCTGTCCACCGGCATATTGACGTTGCCCCTGCCGTTGCCAAAGACAGCGCTCAAAATCCCCACACCAAGGGACAGGCCAAGCTGGAGACCCTGCTGGTCTGCCCCGCGCTGCTTGCTGGCTGTAATCAGACCCAGGCGGGGTTCAGTATGGTCCAGCGTGTAGCCCAGGTCTTGCAGGACACTGGCCGCAGCGGCAAGCAGCTCGTTTTCTTTCAGGCCCTCGTAGCGCCGGGTTTCTGTTTGCTGCCGGGCACGCTGTTCCGCTGTAACCACGAACAGGTCTTGGGGCGCTTGTACGCATCCCGGTAACAGCAAGACCAGCGCAAGACCCGCAATCAGTGCGGTCTTCATCAGAACTGGGTGGCGTGATAGGCAAAGTCGCAAACCTGATGCTGATCGTCAAACTTGATGATCACGGTCAGGGTGCGCTGGCTGGTGGAGGAGGCCCCGGCGCTGACATTGCCGCCCAGTCC
>CAMNHX010000024.1 GCA_946539945.1 uncultured Desulfobulbus sp.
ATTGCCCCAGTTGCCTCTTGGCCTCGCAGGGTGGCAGGTTCATCAGGTTTTTCAGGCGTTTTTGCTCTGCGGAAAGCCGGGCAGCGCGTGCCTCTTCGGCCTGGACCTGCTGGCTGCTGCTGGCGAGGGC
This sequence comes from uncultured Desulfobulbus sp., assembly GCA_946539945.1. GTDB lineage: Bacteria > Desulfobacterota > Desulfobulbia > Desulfobulbales > Desulfobulbaceae > Desulfobulbus. The sequence continues at coordinate 131 of CAMNHX010000024.1, forward strand.
AAGCTGTCTGTAGTGCTGCCAGAGATACCAGGACAGTCCTGCCAGCAAGAGGAGCAGGAGGACGATACAGATCAGGGGAGCGGCAAGCGAAGGCTTGCCGGGGATACTCTTTTCAGGGGGCATGGAAGAAACTCCGTCCTATAATGAGAAAAACCGGCCCTTCAGAATGATGGGCCGGTTCCGGGGGCAAGATGCGCCTCAAACGTCTGCTTCTTTAAGAATCCGTTCCACTTCCTTCTGGTCAGCCTCGCTCTTGCGTTGGGCCGCCTTCTTCTCCTCGGAAACCTTGACAACCTTCTTTTGCAACTCTCCACGCTTTTGCTGGGCCTGGGCCAGTTTTGCCTGGGCTTCCTGCTGCTTTTTCTTCACGCTGCGCCTCTTGGCGCTGTCCGTGGAGGCAGTGGAATACCTGGACGTGTTTTTGACTGTGGAGTGGGATCGGGACGTATTTTTGGCTGTGGAGCGGGACGTGTTTTTGACAGAAGGATGGGTTCTGGACGTGGTGCTGACAGTAGAGGGAGGAGTGGATGAGGTGTGTTTGGAGACGCGGGTCTGGTGTTGGGGCGTCCGCGCCTTTGTGCCTCTCTGCGGCGGATGTGTGGAGACTGTGGAGACAGCGCCGGGCTGATCAGGATATGCTTCCTCCCCGGTCATCCGGGCAGGGTGCGGTCTGCGCAGGTTTTCCTCTTCCTTGTTCAGGGCCATCTGGTATTCCCGTTCTATCCGACTGCCGCGCTCTTCCGCAATACCCAGAACCCGCATGGCTTCAGCCCGACCACGCTGGATTTCCGCGAAGCGGGCACGCGCCTCCTCACGGGAGACCAGGCGTCGGGGAAGATCATAGTGCAGGAGTCCATCTGCCTGCAGATCGTAGCACTGGAGCGAGACCCGGGCTGCTGCTGTAACCATGTCCAACCCTTCAATGTCGCCCTCCAGTTCCTCAAGATACTCGGCCATGCGGCGGGTATCGTCTGTGGTTCCCTGCTTTGACTGGTAGAGCGCACCAATCGCGCCGCCCGCTGCAGTGGCAGCGATGGTGGGCGCGATACAGTGTTTTTTTTCATCTGCGGCAAGCACGCAGAGCAGTCCGGTCAAGAGACCGAAGCCCGCGCCCACTGCCGCGCCCTGGGCTGCATTGCCCTGTTGGGACCGGGACCGTTGCAGGTCATGCAGGGGTTTGGCGCATTTGGGATAGAACAAGGCTGCCTGGCGATACCGAGGTTGTGCGCCATAGGGAGCGGCAAAGGCGCAACTGACGCTCAAAGCTGGCAGCAACACTGCAATAAGGGCAAGAGAGCTGAGAGAGCGCATATTTCCTCCAAGAGTAGGCTTTGTTCTGACCGCTGATACAGCTGGCGGCATCTGGCAAAAGATAGCCATTTCGCGCCTGCTTGGCAAGCGCTGGAGAAGTCGCGCCGGGAAAGCTCCGGGTTCAGTTCCTGCACAAACGGTTTGTCCTTGAAGCGCTGATCACTGACCAGACTGCGCGGCAAGCCTGATCAATGAAGGAGAGGACACGAACAGGATCTGTCATGCCTCTTGTTGTTTGCCAAGAGAGCCTTTGATCTCCTCCCCCACCTTTGGCAGAGATTCCTGCCGCGTTCAGGAACAAGACAAGCCCCCTGAATCACTTCGGTGAGTTCCTGCTGCACAGGACCGCCCAGAGGACCAAGGTTCGGTTTTCGCCGCAAGATTCCCCAAGCGGGAATTTTACGGCGAAAACAAGAAAAAAAGCGCAGCTGGTCAGGATGGCCAGTTCACCTTTTCGCCTTCCGCGATTTTGCCGTCTCCCATGGTGAACTGGGTCAGGCTCTTTTCCTTGCACTGGATACAGATGTAGCGCAGTCCCTGCGCTCCAGCCTTGAGCGAACGATGGACCGCTGGCTCCACCTTGAAACAGTCGCCTGGGGAGATTTCGGAGTACTCGCCGTCCAGATAGGCAAGACCACTGCCGGAAAGCACGATATACACCTCTTCATTCTGCACGTGGTAATGCACAAAGGGCACTTCCGCATGAGCGGGCAGGTTGTTCACCGACACTTCACAGCCTGTCAGTGACAGTTTGTCGTGCAGTTCAATACGTTGTTCATCTGTAACGCGCACAGTCCTGATCTTTCCCATGCTGTTTCCTCCTTGAAAAAGGGTTTGAGAAAAATGAGACCGTCATATATGAAAGTACCGCTTCTTCGTCAAGTAGGCACTTTTTTGTGACCCGGTTACTGTAGTGAAACTTTTGCACCACACACTGTCCAGACAATGCCTGAAAAAACCCCCATGCCCAAGCCCTCTGATCCATGCCCGGTGGAGACCACCCTGGGCCTGATCGGCAACCGCTGGAAAATCCTCATCATCCGCGACCTCTCGACCGGGACCCGACGCTTTGGCGAACTGAAACGCTCGCTGACCCCCATTTCCCAGAAGGTGCTGACCGCCAAGCTCCGGGAAATGGAAGCGGATGGTCTGGTGCAACGGCGTGTTTTTGCCGAGGTTCCGCCCCGGGTGGAATACACGTTGACTCCTCTGGGCGAGAGCCTTCGCCCTGTCCTGTACGCCCTTGCTGCCTGGGGAGAAGAGTATGTTGCAACAAGGCAAAACAGATGCGAAAACTTGAAAACACAGCCTTTGCACATGAAACCAGAACCATGAAACCAGAAATCGCCTTTTTTGATATTGACGGCACTCTGCTCGATTTTGGCGCGGAACAGGTCAACCCCCTTGTCATCGAGGCGCTTTGCCGGTTGCGGCAAAACGGATGCCGGATTTTCCTGGCCACAGGCAGAGCGCCCTACATGATCCCTTCCCTCGGCAACATTCCGGTTGACGGGGTCATGTGCTTCAACGGGTCCCTGTCCTTTGACGAGGATGGCGTTATTTTTGCCAGCCCTCTTGACGCTGCTGACACAAGCGCTGTCCTGCGGAACGCGGCAGCTCTCGGCAGACCTGTTCTTGTCGCCACAGACACGCGCCGGGGATACACCTTTCGCAATGCCGAGCTGGAAGACTATTTGCGCTTTTCCCCATACCCCTGCGAACCGCTTGACCGCATCGGCACAGGGCAAGCGGTCTATCAACTCACCGTGCCAACCCGCGTGGACATTGCAGGTCCCCTGCTGCACGGCACTTCCCGTCTCGAAGTGGTGCGCTGGTGTGAAAAGGCAGTTGACGTTATCCCAAAGGATTGCGGAAAAGCAGGAGCCATGGAAAAGATCCTGGCGCATCATGCAATCAGCCGGGACAAGTCCCTGGCCTTTGGCGACGGTGACAACGACCGGGAGATGCTCCTTCATGCGGGCGTGGGCATTGCCATGGGCAACGCCTCCGAGGCAGTGCAAGCATCGGCGGATCATGTCACGACCACCTGCGCTGATGCAGGCGTGTATGCCGCCTTGCAGCATTTGGGCTTCATTTGAAGACAGAACCTTTTCAAGACCAGAGGTAAACAGAACACCCATGAAAAAAGTATTGACCATCCAGGATATTTCCTGTCTGGGCAAATGTTCCCTGACCATTGCCTTGCCGATCCTGTCAGCGCTTGGCATGGAGACGGTCATTCTGCCCACAGCGCTTTTGTCCACTCATACCATGTTCAAGAATTTCACCTGTCTGGATCTGGTGGATCAGATGGAACCCATTGCCAGGCATTGGAAAAGCGAGGGTGTCACCTTTGACGCCATCTATACCGGGTATCTCGGCACAGTGGCCCACGTTGACAAGGTGAAACAACTGTTCCGGGATTTCCGGGGCAGGGACACGCTCATCTTCGTGGATCCGGTCATAGGGGATTACGGCAGGCTGTACCCGGCCTTTGACATGGATTATGTGCGGAAGAACAGGGAACTCTGCGCAGAAGCAGACATCATCGTGCCGAACATCACAGAGGCAGCCTTCATGACCGGCATGGAGTACCGGGAGGAGCATGACGAAAACTATATCAAGGCAATGCTGCAACGGCTCGAGGCTCTTGGCGCAAAGGTGAGCGTCCTCACCGGCGTGTCCCTGGAACCGGGCATGATCGGCGTGATGGGTTATGACCGGCAAAGCGGTGAGCATTTCACCTACCAAAGGCCGAGGATTGGCACTGTCTATCACGGTACAGGCGACCTCTTTTCGAGTACCTGCATCGGGGCCATCCTCAAGGGCATGGACTGGCGGGAGGCCATGCGCGTTGCTGCAGATTACACTGCCCGCACCATCGAGGTCACGCTGCACAATCCGGACAAGCCTTGGTACGGCGTTGATTTTGAAAAGACGCTGCCAGAACTGCTCGCCATGCAGGCCGCTACAGAGCAGCCCTTTCCCTGAACCTGCCTCCCTGGTATCCCGCTACGCTGAAGCGCTCTCAAACCTTCTTCCTTTTCCGGGTGCTGAAGCGTGTTCCTATTCTGCGGCAAGTCACGAGTCGCTCCGCTGAACCGCAACGACTTTTACCGTGCTTCACACGGTAAAAGTCGCTCTGTTCAGCAGGACAGAAAAGGTGAGAACGGAAATGCCCTCATGACGTTGCCGGATACAGTGGGGTTTGAACAGGCATCCGGGAGCGGCATTGCGCATCATACGCTGAACAAAAAGAGAAATGAAATCAACGAATCGCACGACTCCTTTGGGAAGCGGTGCAAAAAAAATCAGGAGGTGAGAGTATGTCCCCGGCGGAGGCGACAAGAAAACTGTTGGCAACGGCGCAGTCAGCCAGTCTGGAAAAGGTTCAGGCCCTGCTGGACGCAAGTGCTGACCCAAATGCCGAAGACGAGGACGGCAAGAGCGCACTGGACTTGGCGTGTGCAAGCGGCAATACCGCAGTGATCAAAATCCAGGAAGAAGCACAGGCCCTGCTGAATGCTGGCGCGGGAAAACGGCAATACCGAGGCAGCCAGGGTTTTGGAAGAGGCTTGGGGCAATGCCAGCAACTCTGAATTGCAATACTACAAAATTCTTGAAGTAGAGCCGGGGACCTGCTTCCCTGAAATCAAGAAAGCCTATTATCACCGCGTGCAGGAATACCACCCTGATAAAGTGGCGCATCTGGGCGCGGTCTTGCGCACCGTGGCTGAACAGAAGATGAAGGAGATCAATGAAGCGTACAGCTATTTCAAGAAGCGGTGCAAATAGAACATTTCCATTGTATTTTTTTCCTGTTATTCTGAAGCGCGAAGCGATGACTTCGCTTCGCTACATTCAGAATGACAAGCTCTTGCCCGCTTCGCTCAACATAACATACAACATGAAAACAGAAACACTGTAACCGGCAAATCCAACCTGCCCACCCGCTCACTGCATCAAGGCCAGCAGTTCTTCCTCGGAAAGTGTGGAGGCAGAGACAGCCGCGTCCGTGCCTTCCAGAAAGTCGGCAGCCAGCTCGCGCTTCCTGGCGTGCAGGGCAAGAATCTTCTCCTCCACGCTGTGGGCCATGACCAGCCGATATACCGTGACCGGGCGCTCCTGACCGATGCGGTGTGCCCGATCCGTGGCCTGATCCTCCACCGCTGGATTCCACCAGGGATCCAGATGGACCACATAGTCAGCCGCAGTCAGGTTCAGGCCCTGCCCCCCAGCCTTGAGACTGATGAGAAAGGCATCCCCCAGACCCGCCTGAAAGGCGGCAACCCGCTCCCGCCTTGCGTCTTCCGGGGTGGACCCGTCCAGGTACTGGTAGCTGATCTTGCGTTTGTCCAGCATGGCGCGGACCAGTGTGAGAAAGCCCACGAACTGGCTGAAGACCAGAAGCCGGTGTCCGCCCTCCCGTGCCTCTTCCAGAAGGTCCAGAAAACAGCGCATCTTGGAGCTTTCCTCTGCCATCTCGCCCGCCAGTCCGGCCTCCACCAGAGAGGCGTGGCAACAGGCTCGCCGCAGGCGCATCAACTCGGCCAGAATGTTGATGCGCCTGCGCCCACCCATCTCCTGCTGCACCTTGAGACTCTCCACAGCACGACGCCGCAGGGCCTCGTAGAAACTCTGTTCTGTTTCGTCCGGCTCAATGAGAAGAGTCTGTTCAGTGCGGCTGGGCAGGTCGTCCAGAACCTGGCTCTTCAGGCGGCGCAGGATAAAGGGCCGGATGAGCAGCTTCAGTGCAGTGGCACGCTGTCCACCCTGGCTGGCATCTGCGAAGCGGCGGTGGAATTCAGGATGCGTTGCGCCGAGCAGTCCGGGATTGATGATGTTGAAGAGACTCCACAGGTCGTCCAGATGGTTTTCAATGGGCGTGCCGGTGAGCGCCAGGCGGAAGTCTGCCGGGATCTTGGCAGCAGCCTGGGTGCGCTTGGCTAGGTCGTTTTTCAGGGGCTGGGCCTCATCAAAGATCACCATGCGCCAGTGCTGGACTGCCAGCGTCTCCCCGGCAACAGACAAGAGTCCGTAGCCTGCGATGAGTACCATGCCCGGTCTCATCTCCCGCACAACATCGGCACGGTCGCCTGAAGCCACGTCCCGCAGACGCCGCACCGCCAGACTGGGGGCAAAGCGGGCCAGTTCCGCCTCCCAGTTGGGGCAGACTGAAGTGGGCGCAATAACCAGACAGGGGCCTTTGGGCGCTTCGCAGAGCATGGCCGCGATGCTCTGCACTGTCTTGCCCAGACCCATGTCGTCAGCCAGACAACCGCCCACACCCCAGTTCGCGAGTCGCGCCAGCCAGACAAAACCTTCCCGCTGATAGGGCCGCAGTTCTGCCTGCAAGGTCTTGGGCGTCTCTGGTGTCAAGGACAGCGCCTCGCTCATGCGTTTCAGCGCCGCCTTCCAGGTGTCGTCGCGCTCAAAGTCCATGCCAGCACAAGCCTCATCCACCGCAGGTCCTGCCAGGGGATGCAAAACCAAGTCCCCCTTCTTCCCCTTGCCTGCCCTGCGTTCAGCAGTCAAAAACTGCAAACGCCGCAGACAACGCCGGGCCTCCTCGGTGAGGGCGAGAAACTCGCCGGATGCCAGTTCCACAAAGCGTCCCCGGCCAGCAGCCAGACGATCCAGTAGTTCGCTCAACGCCAGGGTATGTTCTTCGTCGATCCGCACCTCACCGGAAAGGGTGAACCAATCACCAGCACTGCCCTTTTGCGTGCGTATGCGCAGCTGTTCAGGGCTTACCATGCCAGCCAGACGCAGCTTCTCACCCTCGGGCCACTCTACCCGGCAGAGAGGACCTGCCTCCTTCAGTTCGGTCAGCACCTGCAGAAACTCTTCCAGATCATCGGTGTACCAGCGGCCCTCCTCAATCGTGGCCCCCAAGGTGGGACAGGCGGTCAGGAGCCGCTCTGCCTCTGCCTGTTCCCGGGCAAAGTCCCGAATGAGGCGCAGAGGGCGGCCTGCCACCACAACCGTGGGATGAGCCTGCCCCTGCCCGGTTCGGAAGACCACATTCGCCCCGTCACTGGCCACGCTGTCTGCCGAACCCAAGGGGCGCACCCAAAGGTCAGCGGCAAAACCCGCGCCCTGTGGCCGCAGCTGCACCACTGGCAGGGACTCGCCCGGGCGTTCCTCGGCTTTCAGTTCCAGGCGCACAGGCACTCTGCTCCTCTGCGTCAGATCCAGAAGGCGAGGCAGAGCCTCCTTGGGCATGAAGGCCCTCTCCCCGGCCTTGTCCGCGTTGTCCTTTTGCCCCTTGGCCAGCAGGCGACTGACTGCCTCGGTCGTCTGATCGAAGACCAGCACAGCCCAGGTATTTTCTCCCACCTTTTGCAGGCTCAGGCGCTTGTAGCCTTCGCTGGAGGCAGAGAGCCGAACCTCGCAGCCATCCGGCTTTTCAGTGACGATCAGCTCCACAGGTCTCTGCTCCAGACTGATATGCGCACCCGTGCGCTCCTCAAAGATGAGCGGATGCCCGGCCAGAAGCGGCAGACCGCGTTCAGGTGCAAACTCCCAGCTGTGACCGTTGTAATAGTCATAGCGGGAATAGGCAGTGCCCATCTTGCGGTCATGCGGGGTGAGCCAGTCCAGGTCTTCCTCGTTGCTGACCATCAGGCGCTTGGCGGCAAAGCGCTGTCCCGCAGTCCACACGCCCTTGGCGTTGCAGGTCTGGACCTTGGGATAGGCGGTATATCCCAAGGTATCCAGGATCCAGACCAAACGCTTGGGCTTGTCCTTTTTCACCTGTTTCTGCTGCTCCTGATCCGTGAGGAGCGTGGACAGGGCCTCCAGCTGCTGCTCCCAGGCCGGGGTGTTGAGGATGAAGCGGCGGAAGTCCGGGTGAGGCAGGTTCAGGTTTGAACGTTTCTTTCCGGCTGCGGCCAGGGCATCGTCCAGAATGGCGGCAGCTACCGGCAAAAGAGGAACCAGTTCGTCCCGCAGTTTGATGCAGGGGTCCAGCCAGGTCCGGTCATCGTGCAGGGTGCAGGCGTGGGCGTAGAGCAGCCGGGAAAAGAGGTCTGACTGGTCGAAATTCCACGTGATCCAGTCCTTTCTGGTACGGTCGCTCATCTCCGGTTCACCGATCATACGGGCTGCAAGCATGTCCAGGAGGGCCAGAAAGCCCACTCCTTGGCGAGTGAAGTCCCGGAACAGCATCTGACATTCCCGGTGCATGGTGATCAGGTCCTGTCCTGTGCCAAGGCGGGCTGTTTGCAAGACTAGGCTGCCGAGTATGGGCAGTTCTGCCGTGCGTCGGCCCATCTCCTTGCGCAGCACCTTGCGGGCTTCCAACTGGGTGTCCAGGGCTGTTGCATAATCTTCATGCAGCAGCTGGTCCAGCCCGATGAGGGTCATGACATCCACTGACCTGAAGTTCTCGAGCTGTTTGGCCTCTGGCGTCCTGCCCCGGAAGAGTTGGGCAAAGTGCAAAAAAATATTGACCCGCTCGGGCTGGTAACGTTCCTGTTCAAAGGCATCCATAAGCAGGGTGGCAGTGGGCCAGATCCGGCAAGTGTGGAACAGGTCTTCCAACATGGCCCGGAAAACGTGATCCCGTATGGGCTGGGACCGCTTCAGAAACCAGTCCAGGGTAAAGGATTGGGCATCCAGGATGTGCCCTACCACGTTCACGACCTGGGCATCATCAAGGTCATCAGGCAGGGGCAAATCACTGTACAGAGAGAGCATGACCTGTTGCGGTATCTGCCTGTTCTGGGAGCCGAAAGGCAGACGCTTTGTCGCCTCCTGGACAGCTTTTGCAATCTCCCTGTCTTGTCCGGCCTGCATGGCCAGTTCATGCCACAGTTCCGGGTGCAGTTGCCCTTGCCTGTAGAACTGTTGTCTGGACGTCTTGAAGCCCCTGCGAATACGCGCCACCTCGCTCTGTGTCCATTTGTCCGTGGCAGGGACAAGGCCGAGCTTGCGCATCGGCGCAAGCAGTTGGGTGTCAGTCAGGAAGGGGGTCAGGGCATCCAGAAGCAGGAAACGCTCTGCCTGATTGGCAGGCAGTTCAGCGTGGCGCACAGGCTTGGCAGTATTCATGGCTAAAGTGGGGCAGAGGAAAAGGAAAGGTTGGCTCACACGGCGTAGTGTACCCGATTTCATCCGGCAAAGCACTGCTGTCTCACATATTTTGCAACAAAAAATCAGAGTGATGCAATACCTGATTTCTGACACTCCAATGCTTGTTTGACCGATGCAGTGATACACTGAAAAAGTCCAGAAAACGCAGGGGGCGAAACGTCGGAAAACGGGGAGATTTCCAAGCTGCACAAATCGCGTTACCTGATAATAGAGCAATTCCGTTTCCGCTTTGTCTTTTTACTGTCATTCTGAAGCGCGAAGCGCTGAAGAATCTCATGGAGAATACCGGGAAGGCGGCAGGAGATGGACTTTTACCGTGCTTCGCACT
>CAMNHX010000025.1 GCA_946539945.1 uncultured Desulfobulbus sp.
CGGCACACCCAGTGTCTTTGCCAAATGTGCCGCTGAACCCTCGCCACCGTCAAAAAGCCCCATCACCCCTTCCACCACCGCCAGACCGCCCACGCTGTGCCGGGCAAAGCTGGCACGGACAAAGTCTTCCCCGCACATCCGGCAGTCCAGATTGTAGGAGGGCAAATCGCAGACCATCCGGTGCAGGCTGGGATCAATGAAATCCGGGCCACATTTGAAGGGCCGCACAGCCAGTCCCTGCTTCTTCAGGGCAGCCATCAGGCCCAGTGTGACTGTGGTCTTGCCACAGCCGGAATGCGTGCCTGCCAGCAGGAGCGCTGCGCTCTTCACTGTGCCGTCTCTTCCGGGTAAAGCAGGCGACGCAGGGTTTTCATGCCCTCCAGAAGCGCTGGCGTGGGCCTTGAAACCAATTTTTCGTCCACCAGATAAACCCTTCCTGTCTGCACAGCCCGGATCGTTTCAAAACCTGGCTCTGTCCGGATCTCTTCCACGCTTACCGGGTTCATGCGGCCCTTTTGCGCCAGAAAAACGTCGATTTCTCCGGCCTTGGCCAGGATGCGCTCCTTGCCGTAGGCAGCGATATTGGTATTGCGCACCTGTTGGGCATCTGCCGCCACATTGATGCCACCCGCAGTTTCCAGCGCAAAGATGGCAATGGCATCGGGGTTGAAGGTCTTCATCTGGCGGTGGATGGATTCAAAGTACACGCGGGGCCGCTTTTCCACAGGAGTTTTGCGGGTTTCGGCCTCCAGCGCGGCCACGCCCTGCTGAAAATCTGCCAGCAGTTTCTGCGCCCTGTCTGCCGCGCCGCACAGTTCACCCAGATTGCGCCAGTACTCCGGCAGGTCTGTATGCCGCGCTGGCTGCAAGGACACCACGGTCACGCCGTTGCGCTCCAGAATCTGGACCAGATTCGGGTAGCCCCGGCTGATCATGGGGCGGATGAGTACCAGATCAGGCTTGAGCGCCAAGAGGCGTTCCGGGTCATCCTGAAAGCGCAGGGAGGGGCGCTTGCCCTTGAACGGATCACCACTGCCCACAGCCACAATGCGATCTGCACAATCCAGGGCGATGAGGTTTTCCGTGTGCGCCGGGTACAGGGAAATGATACGGCTGAAGGGCTTTTCGTACACGATGCGCTTGCCGTCGCTGTCTGTGAGTTCAAGAGCTTGGGCAGGGAAGGCAGAAGCAACGCAGAAGAGCGGAATCAGGAGCAGTATCCATGCAACAACAGGGAGTTTGGGGAGGGAATATGCAGTCATTGGTCTTACAAGGGAAAAGGTAGTCTTTGTCTGTTTTCTGGTCCTGCAAATGAGGACAGGGAATCTTGCATGACAGACTTCCTGAAAATCGGGATCTGTCTCTGTTATATTGAAGCGGCTTTTCAGTGCGCCAGAACGGTAAAAGTCAATCTCCTGAAACACACCGGGAAGCTGACAGGAGATGGACTTGTACCGCTTTGCTGAAACGTCACTCCGCTTCGCTTCATTCAGCATGACATAAGAAGTGCAAGCGGAAACGCTCTCATAACAGACTACTCATACTCCTCATCAAAGTCATCATCGTCACAGCGTTCCTCGTGCATAAGCTTGAGGCGTACCGGGTCCAGCGAACGCACCAGATATTCGGCTTCGCAGTCGTTGCAGTACACAATGTCGTCTTCATCACAGTCGCGGTCAATGTAGATCTCGCCGCCGCATACGCGGCATTCTTCTACAATGGCATCTTCGTTTCTGTCCATCTCCATCATGGTATTGTCCTCTTTGGAAGTTGCCCGGTCTCCCGGTTTGCTGCATCAAATATCGGTGACGCGCCTCTGTTCATTTCCGCATAAATCAGCTGCTGCTCTCCTGCTGTACCAAGGTTTGCGCCCCCAAGCAACGCCTCCACGGGCTGACGCGGTGGCAGAGTCCATCCGGTTCTCCACATTCATGCCTGCCGCGTCTTGCTTGGGACAGGGAAGTTTTGGGCATGACGGCCAGCACGTAGTCAGCCAGCTTTTTGCTCAAGGCCAGCACCGGATCACTGTGCGGACCGCTTTTGCTCTCCCTGTCAGCCTCAGCGATACTGGTCACAGTGGAAAGGTGTTGCTCCTGCAATACGTCCAGGGTAATGGCGTCCACCAGTTTCACATCCATGCTGATGTAGTCGTAGGCCCCATCTTCTGGGCGCACCGAACCCTTTTGAGTGGAGAGGCGCATATCAGTGATTCTGGTTCTGACCAGCAGCATGGGGGAATCCGGCTTGTCCGGGGCCGTATGATTGACCAGTTTGAACACCTTGAAGTCAGATAGTCTCTGGATGGTGTGCTTCTGGCAGGCACGGGCGACTTGCGGATAGCGCCTGGCCAATTCAAACGAAATGGCTACCGGTTCCACAACCACGATGGCATACTTTTGAGCCAGCGGTTGGTAGAGGTTTTGCCTGGTGTCCTCTGGCGGCTGTTTCAGCCCTGGTTTGTATCCGTTCCGATGCCCACAGGCGGTCAGAGCAACCACTAGAGCCAGCAGGACAAGGGTATATTTCAAAAAAATCATGGTGTTCCTCCGCAGGTCTGCGTTGAGAGAATCCGTTCCGGTACAAGAGACAATATGAAGTGCCCTCCCTTTGTCGGGCCGCGAATTGCCCGGTACACTTGCCATATGAGGCATGGCAAGTGTACCGGGATTACCGCATACAGGGAACCTTGCAAAATAGCCGACGAGTTGAATTGCTATTTTTGTAACTTACCGATTTTCCTCAATTTTACCTGCAAGGAAGAGTGCAGATTTTGAATTTTTCAAGGTTCCCTACAAATGCAATGTCGTCAATTTAAGGGGACATGATACCAATCAATGGGTGCGCCGTAGGGCGCGGTTCGCGAAGCGCCCCTACGGACAAGATCCCAAAATTCAACACAATTCTTTAGAGCATTTCCGCGTTGTCTTTCTACTACTTTTACCGCTTCGCTGAAAAGTCTGCATTTCCCGCTTCGCTGGAAAGTCTGAAGCGCGAAGCGCTGAAGGCTTTCCAGTGCGCCAGCACAGTGAAAGCAGTCCTGCCGGTTTCCAGAATCTCGGCAAAGGCTACTCCTGCAAGCATTGCGGTATTCTCAAGGAGATGCTTCACTTCGCTTCGCTTCGTTCAGAATGACATACAAAGTGAAAACGGAACCGCTCTAAAATGCCCTGGCTATTCCGGCCTACTGGAGCGCACAGCGCGTGAGGCTGCCCCGAGACAGCCCCGGATCGGGCTGGAGGCGGAAGCGGGCAATCAAACCCTGATCCGCCAGGGCGGCAAGCCGCTTCAGGTTGGCGCGTTTCAGGCCGATAAAAAGAGAAAGGTCTTGCGGGGCAAGGTGGAGCGTGCAAGGCTGTTCAGGCTGCACGGCCAGGAGTTTTCGCGCCTTCTGGAACATCACTCTGGAGGCGACAAGCTCGCCAAAGGCCGGATGCAACGGCCCGGCAAGCGTCTCTGCCTCCAGCTCCGGTCCGGTCTGCAAGCCCAGCCGGATGATGGCAAGCCCCGCCGCATCCAGCCGTTTCTTGAGAAAGGCACAGAACACGACAGCCTTTGCCAGCGTGAGCGGTTGGAAGCGCCCGGCTTGCCAGTCTGCGGCAAGTTGACTCCCGCGTAAAACCAGAAGCGGATAGAGCCGGATGCAGTCGGGCCGCACGCGCTCGCATTCCTGAGCCATGCGACGGATACCGGAAAAGCCTTCGCCTGGCAGACCGACAAGCAGCTGCCAGCCCAGCTGCAGCCCGGCATCCCGGATGACGCCAGAGGCTGCCAGACTTGCCGTAAAATCGTGCCCCCGCCCTGCCTGCGCCAGAACTGCGTCATCGCAACTTTGCACGCCCAGTTCCACCAGCCGGACACCTGCTGCCTTGAGTCGTTGCGCCGTGGTGGCGTCCATAGCGTCAGGTCGTGTGGACAAGCGGATGCCGCCAGCCTGTCCGCTGTCCAGAAAGGGGCGGGCTGCCTGCAAAAGCTCATCCTGCCGGGGCTGGGGCAGCGCTGTGAAACTGCCACCGTAAAAGGCGATTTGCGGCTTTTTGGCCCGCCTTTCCGGGGAAAAGCGAGCCAACCAGGCGCGGATGGCCTGTTGCACCTCTTCAGCTGTAATCGGAGGTGCGCTTCGGGTGTAGCGCTGGTTGCAGAAAGCGCAACGATGCGGGCAACCTTCGTGAGGGATGAAAATCGGGATGACGGCAGTCATGACAGTCTGCTGAAAGTTGCCCTCCTCCCACATCTTCAGGCCAGGGATTCCTGTTGCCACAGGCGTTCAATCCAGCCGGGTCAGCCGGGCATAGTCCAGATGCAGGAGTTTGGTGCCGTGGCGGTCAAAGAAAACCTCCACCCGCCCCGGCGCTGGCAAGGCGCTGATCGTGCCCAGCCCGAAAAAGGCGTGTTCCACCCGCATTCCGGGTTGCAGTTCGACCGCATCCAGTGCCGCGCCGTCGTCCGGCAGGGCATCGGACCGGAGACTGTCCGCTGCTGGCCGGACAGTTGGCGGAAAGGCGCTGGTTGCATACAGGCGTGGCTCCAGTTCAGCCACAAAGGGCGACATGCCTGCCGGGACGTTGCGCTGATCTGCGGTCAGCAGTTCTCTGGGGAAACTCAGGATCAGTTGCCTTCTGGCCCGGGTGACAGCCACATAAAAGAGCCGTCGTTCCTCCTCCCACTGCGGACCAGGCATGACCTGCGGCGCGGGAAAGCGGCCATTTGCCAGACCAATGACAAAAACCGTGTCCCACTCAAGCCCTTTGGCCGAGTGGATGGTGGAGAGAACCAGTCTTTGCCCGCTGCTTTCCGTGGGCATAGCCTCTGCGTCTGGCGGATCCAGCGTCGTGTCATCCACAAAGGAGCGCAGATCGCCATAGCCTGCCAGCAAAATGCGCACCTGTTCCAGATCCCGACTGCGACGGGGATAGTCGTCAAAGTAGAGCCGCTCGAAGATGGGCTGGTAATAGTCCATGACCGCATCAAACTGATCCAGAGGGCTGACGCTTTCATCCTGCAAGCTGGTCAGGCAGGAGTGGAGCGCACGCAGCTGTCCCTTCCAGGCCGCCTTGGTCGGATACTCTGCCAGGGCCTGCAAGGGAGCGTCGGTGGCGCTGATATGCTGGACGAGCTTGTGCGCGGTCTTGGGACCAACCTTCTCGAGCTGGAGCAAAAGCCGGTTCCAGGACAGTGTGTCCTGCGGGTTGATAGTGACCCGGAAAAAGGAGAGCAGATCCTTGATGTGCGCGGACTCGGTGAGTTTGAGTCCGCCGCGCTTTTCAAAGGGCAGCCCCAGGGCGTTGAGTTCCATTTCCAGCTTGAAGGAGTGCCGCGCTGAACGGAACAGGACCGCGATTGCAGAGAGGGACACACCGTCCTCGACCAGTTGCCGGATGCGCCCTGCCACAAAGCGGGCCTCTGCGGTCTCGCTGGCGCAGACGCCCAACTCCGGGAGCGCACCCCCGGAGTTTTCAGTAAACAGGGTCTTGTCGAACTTTTCCCGGGCGTGCGTAATGATGCCGTTCCCCAGATCCAGAATCGGTCGGGTGGATCGGTAGTTCTGCTCCAGGAGTACCCGTTTGGCTCCGGCAAACTCCTCTTCAAAGCGCATGATATTGGCAAAATCCGCGCCCCGGAAGCTGTAGATGGACTGGGCGTCATCGCCCACAGCCATGACATTGCCTGTTCTGGCGGTCAAGAGCCGCACAATATCGGCCTGGATATGGTTGGTGTCCTGGTATTCGTCGACCAGAATGTGCTGGAAGCGGGCGGAAAGCGCCTCTCTGGCGGTTTCGGATTCAGCCAGCAGGCGCTGCCAGTTGAGCAGCAGATCGTCGTAGTCCATGAGACCGTGATCCAGCTTGAACTGCTGATAGTGTCCGGCAATGGCTTCAATGTCATCCAGAAACTCCACCAGATGCGCAGGCCCGGACAGGAGCGCCTCTTCCAGGCTCATGTTTTTGTTGATTGCGCCGGAGATCAGCCCCAGAATCAGCCTTTTGGAGGGAAAATTCTTGCCTGCGCCAGCCACTCCCAAAGAGGAGCGCAGCAGGTTGACAATGCCTTCAGCGTCAGCCCGGTCAATGATGGAAAAGCGCGGCCCAATGGCAATATGCTGTCCGTACTGCCGCAGGAGCAGGTTGGCGACCGCGTGGAAAGTGCCGCCCATAACCCGGCGGCATCCTGGCCCGATAAGCTGCGCTGCCCGCCAGAGCATATTTTGTGCGGCCTTGCGGGTGAAGGTCAAGAGCAGGATGGATTCCGGGATTGCGCCGTGGGCGATCAGATAGGCCATGCGGTGGACAAGTGTTCTGGTCTTGCCGCTGACTGCGCCGGCAATCACCAGAAGCGGACCGGATTCGTCCAGCACTGCCGCCTTTTGCGCCGGGTTGAGACTGTCCAGGATGGCGGAGTCTGCCGCTGTGGTATCGGAAGAAAAGAGGTTTGTGGTATTCATGGTCGCTTCTTTCTACCACAGTGCCGGACAGGCGGCAAGATTGCCCGGACTTTGCGCCGAAAAGCGGGCAGGGCGGATCCTGTCTCTCCGGGGCGCTTTCCATTTTTTGTCCGGAGTCCTGTGAGAGATATTAATTTTTTTTATAGGATTGTGCCAATTTTCTTGTCATGGGGCGTCCTGTTGGCAGGGTGCGTCAGACAGGGAAAAGGGATTTCTCCTTGTTTTTATTCCATAAATTTACCAAGTTATCACACCATGAAATTTGGCACGGGGCTTGCTAGTAAAGGGATTGCTGTTGTGCGAAACTGTCAAAAAAAAGTTATACTCCATTCAAAAAAAGTCACAGGCAGGCGAACCACGCTTGATCATTTTGTGCGCCAGCCCTGCTCTTCAGGGCGGGGAAGGGGGCCAAGGATTCGGGAGAACACTATGCAAACCAATTATTCGCAAGGCAAGGAGGGGATATGAGAACCAGGAGAAGAACAAACAGGCGCGAGGGCGGATTTACCGTGATGGAGTTGTTGGTTACTGCTGGCTTTGTGAGCGTTGTGGGCGCGGTAGCAGTGATCAACTTTATGGCGTCTATCCCCACCATGCGCTTGAGGGAAGGCGGGCGTTTGATGTACCTGGCGCTCCAGCAGGCAAAGATGGAGGCAGTCAAACGCAACGCCTCGGTTGCGCTGGAACTGAAGACAGTGAGTTGTGGCGGCGCACAGACCATCTCCAGCGGCAGCAACTTCAAACTGTCTTACCAGGTCGAGGAGGATGAGAAGTGCGAGACAACAGAGACTGACGGCTGGTGTGCCATCACTGAAGCTCCTGTGTACCTGTCCAATCAGGTGGCGATGTGCGAGATACCCGGAACCAGAGAGCGGGAAAACCCTGACAAAATTACCTTCAAGGCCAACGGTCAGCTTGTTGGCTTGAAGGAAATGGCCATCAGGCTGAAAAACTCCGCGTCCCGTGAAGTGTGCGTCAACTTGAACGCTGCGGGAGGCATTTGGATACAGGATCTCAAAAATGGCAAGTGTATTGATTGAGCAAGAGGGGGAGACTATGCAAACTCACAGCAACACGGGCAGGCTGCTGCGCGGCGAGGCAGGCTTTACCCTGGTGGAAATGATGATGGCTTTGCTGATTACTGCCTTTGTGGGCGCAGCCATTTTGTTGGCCTATCAGGCACAGCAGAAAACCCAGAATGTGCAGGAACAGGTAGCAGAGTTGCAGGCAAACATGCGCTCCGCCATGAGCCTGATTTCCTCGGATATCCGCATGATTGGCTTTGACCCCACCTGCCAGGCAAAGGCTGGTTTTACGAAGGCCACGCGGAGCGAGATCCAGTTCACCATGAACCGCACCTACGAGAAGAATGGAAAGGATGATAGAGATCTGACCGACGCGAACGAAGAGATCACCTACCACCTGAACGAAAAAGACGATCCTACCCACAGAGGCGTGGTGAAGTCGGGTTCGGTGTCCACCCTGAACAGGAAGGCAAGATACGCGGCTGGCCAAGGTTTTCAGGATGAACCAGTGGTCCGCAATGTGGAGGCCATAGAGTTCCTGTACAAGATTGGCAATGACTGGTACTTCGACCCGAAAAAATCAGGCAAGAAGTTGGAAGAGATTAAAGCAGTCACGGTTTCCATGCTGATCCGCACCACCCACGAAGACCCGAAATATACCGGTGACACAAGGGGGCTGGAGCCGGCTTCCGGGAAGGGGAAGGATTCCGGGAAGGGGAAGGAATTTTTTCTCGACTTCAATGTGGAGGGCAACAAGAGGAACTCTGCGTGGCAGGACCATGTCAGCAATCTCGATCGCAAGAAGGACCAGCATCGTCGTCGGGTAGCCATTTCAACGGTGCAATTGAGAAACAATGAACGCTGCAATGAGGAGGGACTATGAAAAGACACAAGGCTGTTCCAGCCACAGAAGGCTTCACCATGATTGAGGTTCTGGTGGCCATTTCCATTTTGTCCATTGGCATCATGGCCATGTACAGTATGCAGCTTGCAGCAGTGCATACCAACTATCTTGGTGGCAGTGTCACGCAGTCAGGCAACTTCTCCTCTTCCCAGATAGAAGAGATCTACAGCCTGGACTACTCTGCAGATCGGCTGTCCAAAGACCAGAAAGGCAAGGCGGTCCTCCAATACCAAGATGACGATGGTGCAAAAGACGCCTACGGTGTGGACACTGGCAAGGACACTGACGAAAAGCTCTCGAACAACGATCTGCCGACCAAGCTCTCGAACGGTTTGCCAAGAGACTTCGGTCTGAACCGGACCGGCTTGAACAAGAAGCGCCAGTCTGATCCTGCTCAACAGCCGGACTGGATAACTGTCGATGGCCGTTTTCTCGTTGCCTACAACGTGGTTCAGGACCTGCCCATCAAGGGTATCAAAAAGATTCGCGTCCATACCCTGGACACCAGTACATCGATGCAGAACCCGGTGTCCTTTGACCTGCTGAAAAACGCTGATATAGTACAACAACCAAAGAAGAATCAAGAACAATAAGACAATTAGGAGAACAACATGACTGCATTACCTGCACTCCACAAATCGGAACAGGGCTTTGTTCTGGTCTTTGCCCTGGTGATGCTGATTCTCCTGACCGTCCTTGGTGTCTGGGCAACCCAGACCAGCGTGATGGACACCCGCATTGCCACCAACGAGCGCCTGCACAAGGAAGCCTTTTACCATGCGGACAGCGGTCTCCAATTGGCAGAACGACTCCTGTTCGTTAACGCGGGCTGCATCCGAGAAAAGGGTGGTTTCAAGAACAGGGAGATCGGCAAGCTGCTGGTCTTTCCAAAAGGAAAGGGAAAAGGAGGGGAAGGAGAAGACATTGCTGATTTTGCCGACCAGCGTGAATCCGAGTTGGACGACGATGAAAAGACGGTTCTGGACAGGAAAGACCATTTCGTCTTTCTGTATTTTCCCAACGCGGATATGGACAAAAGTCTGGACCCGGATGATCCGGGTCCAATACGCCAAGCCCACACCACTGTTCAGGCTTACTACGAGGTCAAGCTCGAACCCGGGAATCCGACAACACACGACTCCGGTTATTTAGGTCGCGGGTTTAGGGGTATCGATAGTGGGGTTCTCTTTTACACCATTGAATCCCGGCACAAGGGCTACACCATTGTTGAATCCCGGTCCAAGGGTGAGGTTCTCGTTGGCGGCAAGAGCAAGGTCCGCGAGCAATGGAAGCTCCCCTTCGGCCTGATTAGTGACTGGACGACGGAGTGCAAGGATCAAGCGCCCTATGCTGGCTGGTAGGTAAGACAGGCAGCCTTGCAGGGGCAAGTCAAGGCGGTTTCGGTTTCATTTTTTAGACTTTTACCGTGCTTCGCACTGAAAAGTCATTCTGAACGGAGCGAAGCGAAGTGAAGAATCTCCTGCCGGATACCGGAATG